>CAYTDW010000543.1:0-2849 GCA_964436585.1 uncultured Halioglobus sp.
GGTAGGGGTGAATCGCCATGTGGCGGTAGCGGCCGGTGCTGCCCTGCCGATCGGCAATAGTTATGTGGACCGCCGCGGCCCTTGCGCCGTGTTCGTCCAGGCGCAGGGGGTTGATATCCAGCGACACAATCTCCGGCAGCTCACAGGCGATTTCCGAAACCCGCCCCAGCACCTCCACGAGCATGTCCATGTCCTCGGCGGGAAGTTTGTGGGAGCGGGAGAGCCGCCCGAAGCTCCGGGTGCCCTCTATCAGCTCCCGGGCCAGGAAGTTGTTGAGGGGTGGCAGGGCGATCTGGCTATCCGCAAGGCCATCTGCCGCGGCGCCGCCCGGGCCGAAGCCGATAACGGGGCCGAAAACCGGATCCCGGGTGATACGTACCATCACGTCGCGAGCATGGGAACGCTCGCCCGTCTCCTCGATTGAGAGCGACCCCGGTACGGACGCCGCCACCAGGATGTGAAAGGCGCGCAACAGGTTCCTCGCCTCGGCACTGCTGAGCGCGAACCGGCCTTCGCTGAGCGCTTGCCTGATGATGAGGCGTGCGCCCGGCACATCCGCCGCCGAATTTTTTGACAGCGGTGGCGGCGCCTGCAGCAGCGCCTGCTGGTTGCGCCGATAAGCCGCCAGTGAACCGAAGGCATCCACGCCCGCCTCCGGGCTGTGGAAGGAGGGAATGCCAGCATCGGCAAATCGTCGGCGCGCGTCGTTCACCAGCTTTTCGCCCAGCCAGCAGCTCAGCACGGGTTTGCGGCTGTCACCGACGGCGGCAATGACGCCCTCGGCGCAGGCATCCGGGTCGGTCATGCCCTGGGGCGAGAGCAGCACCAGCACGCCATCGACGTTGTCGTCCGCAAGCAGTATCGCAGTGACTGCGCGATAGCGCTCGCCGCAGGCGTCTCCCAGGATGTCCACCGGATTGGAATGCGACCAGTGGAGGGGCAGGGCCGCGCTGAGTCTGGCTACCGACTGCGCGGACAGGTCCGCAAGCTGCACCTGGACATCTGCCGCCCGATCCGCGGCCATCACTCCCGGCCCGCCGCCGTTGGTGAGGATGGCCAGGCGGGCACCTTCCACCCTGGTGCCGGACGCGAGCGTCTGCGCGGTGTCGAACCACTGGCTCACGGTACCCACGCGCACGGCGCCGGCACGCTTGATCGCGGCATCGAACACCAGGTCGCCACCCGTTCTGGCGCCGGTGTGGCTTGTGACCGCACGGATGCCGCGCTCGCTGCGCCCGGCCTTGACCACGATCACGGGCTTCAGCCGCGCCGCCGCACGCAGTCCGCTGAGAAAGGCCCGGGCGTCGGACACGCCCTCGATGTACAACAGGATGCTCCTGGTATGTGAATCCAGGGCGAGATAGTCCAGTACCTCCCCAAAGTCCACGTCCGCAGCGGCTCCGAGAGAGGCTACCGCGGAAAACCCGAACCCCCTGGCGTCACCCCAGTCCAGCAGCGCGCTGCAAAACGCGCCGGACTGGGCGACCATGGCGACATGGCCTGCGGCCACCTTGCTCCTGGCGAAACTGGCGTTGAGACCGACACCGGGTCGGATGACACCCAGGCAGTTGGGGCCTACGAGGGCGATGTTGTAGCTGCGCGCGATGGCGACGATCTCGTCCTGCAATTGCTGTCCGCGCGGGCCCGTCTCGCCGAAACCGGCGGCAATAATGACGACCGCGCCGACACCGCTGGCTCCGCACTCGTGCATCACCCCGGCGATAGCCGGGGCAGGGACGGCGATGACGACAAGGTCAATGGGTTGTTTTACGGCGGCGACTGATGCGTAGCAACGCAATCCGCCGATGGACGCGTGCCTCGGGTTGATCGGATACAGCTCGCCCTGGAAGTCGCTCTCGAGCAGTTGGCGCAGTATCTGGCCGCCGACTGACAGCCTGCTATCCGAGGCCCCCACCAGGGCAACCGACTGCGGCTCGAAAACCCGGTGTAAACGGTGCTTTCTCATGGCTGTGGGTCCGCGCAGCGCATCTCTTTCATAACACACCACCGCCGGGGTAGACTCGGGTCATAGTGCCGGCGCGGGTTCAGGTGAAGGAAGTCAGCCGCAGTATACGCAATAAGAGGATGCCCATGTCGCTTGCCTATATTTCCCACCCCGATTGCCAGCTGCATGATCTGGGACACCATCATCCGGAGCGGCCCGAGCGCCTGGGCGCCATCAACGATCGCCTGATCGCGACCGGACTGGATATGGCGCTGCATCACTATAACGCACCACTGGTTCAGCGGGAATTGCTCGAGGCGGTGCACGACCCGGATTACGTGGCCGGCATTTATGCGGCGGACCCGGGCGAGGGCCTGATCTGGGTAGATGGTGATACGGCGTTGGGCAAGCACACCCTCAGGGCCGCCCTGCGCGCGGCCGGGGCGGCGGTCATGGGTGTCGACCTGGTCATGTCCGCCGCAGCCAGCAAGGTCTTCTGCGCCGTGAGGCCCCCCGGCCACCATGCCGAGCGCGGCAGGGCAATGGGCTTCTGCATTTTCAACAATATAGCCATTGCGGCCCATCATGCGCTGGCAAACCACGGGCTCGAGCGTGTCGCTATCGCCGACTTCGATGTGCACCACTGTAATGGGACCGAGGACATTTTCGCCGGCGATGATCGGATCCTGCTGTGCTCGACCTTCCAGCACCCGTTCTATCCCCATACCGGCCATGACTGCAGGGCCGCCAACGTGGTGAATGTGCCGCTGGCTGCGGGGGCCGACAGCGCCGCGTTCCGCCAGGCGGTGGAGCGCCACTGGTTGCCGCGCCTGGCGACTTTCGCGCCGCAACTCATCCTTATCTCCGCCGGTTTCGACGCCCACCAGGCGGACTACATGGCCCA
>CAYTDW010000544.1:0-2847 GCA_964436585.1 uncultured Halioglobus sp.
GGCAGCAGTGGTAGCCGCTGCCGCAGCCCACGTCCAGCACGCGCCGTCCCGCGAGGTTATCGATGGCGTGGGCCAGGCGATCCCACTTCCAGTCCGAGCGCCACTCGGTGTCGATATGTACACCGAACAGTTCGAACGGGCCCTTGCGCCAGGGGTGCAGTCCCTGCAGCGCGCTGCGCAGCTGCTCGGTAACGGCCGGGTCCAGCGCCCTGGCGCCGCCGGCCCCGACGCGGGATTCATCGAGCCGGATGTGGTCCGCGGGCAGATCGGGCAGCTGCCGCAGCACTGCGAGCCAGCGGGACAGGTCGCCATAGCGCTGCGGCGACAGGCCCCGGTCAAGCTGATCGGGAAGCAACCGGGCCCAGGCGTCCAGGTCGCCGCCCCGCCAGCGCTCTATGAGGGGCCGGTAGTCGATCACTTGAGGGCAATGAGTGAGGCGAAATTGAAACACTGGAACCAGACATCGCCGCTGCTGAAGCCGGCCTCGCTGATGCGTTTGCGGTGGCGTGCCAGGGTTTCCGGCAGCAGCACATTCTCGATGGCCTGGCGTTTGCGGGCGACTTCCAGCTCGCTGTAGCCGTTGGCGCGCTTGAACTGGTGGTGCAGGTCGATGTTCAGCTCATCCAGGTGTGGGTCCTCAAAGCTGACCTTCTCCGACAACACCATGATGCCCCCCGGCAGCAGGCCCCGGTAAATCCGCGCCAGCACCGCGTCCCGCTCTTCCCGGGGTATGAACTGCAGGGTGAAGTTCAACACCACCACCGAGGCATTCTCAATCGCTACATCCTGCAGCCTGGCGCACACCAGCTCCACCGGCGTGTGGTGGGTGTCGGTGTCGATGATGCTGCGGCAGCGCTCCAGCATGGCGGCGGAATTGTCGACGCCGATGATCCTGCAGTCCTGCTGCAGGATGTGCTGGCGCATGGCCAGGGTCGAGGCTCCCAGCGAGCAGCCCAGGTCGTACAGCGTGCTGCCGGGGGTTGCGTAGCGCCCCGCCAGCAGGCCGGTCATGGCGACGATGGTGGAGTAGCCCGGGACCGAGCGCCTGATCATATCCGGGAACACCCGCGCCACGCTCTCGTCGAAACTGAACAGCGCCACGCCGGTCACCGGGTCCGCGAGGGAATCGTTACCCGGGGTGGCATAAAGAGTGTCGCGCGAGTCGGTCAAGTCGGTCACGAATGAGGGCAAATGGGGGCCCGGCGGGCCTGTTCGCGGTGCTGGAAGCGGGGAATTCTAGCATGAAATATTAAACCCGCAGTTGGGGGTTTTACTGTATTCGGGCCGCATTACTGGCCACAATGGGCGCTGGAGTACTGGCTCGCACAATAAATGAGGGAGCATATGGTATTGGCACCCGACACTCGCGCGCGGGATTTGCGCCCGCCCCTGTTGCGCCACAGTGTGCTGGAGTTCGGCCGCGTGGTGCTCGAAATGAGCAGTACCGCCCTGTTGGCCCCGGTGCTCAGGACCCTGCCGCGGGGCGATGGGCACACCATCATGACCATCCCGGGCTTCATGGGTGCCGATGGCTCGACCTCACGCCTGCGCAAATTCCTGACCGAGCGTGGCTACAAGGCCATACCCTGGGGGCTCGGCCGCAATGGCGCCGAAGTGCGCCCGGCCAGCCTCGATGAGTTTCTGGAGCACCGGCACCAGACCGAAAACCTGATAGCTGAAAAGCTGGAAGCCGAGTTTATCGCCACCGGCCGCAAGTTGAGCCTGATCGGCTGGAGCCTCGGGGGATTGTATTCAGTGGCGCTGGCCCACCGCTTTCCCCAGTGGGTGCGCCAGGTGATCACCCTGGGCACGCCCTACGGGGATCCTCGCGGCACCTCGATCTACAAGCTGATGGGTCGGGTCTACAACGACCGGGTGGCGGTGGATGAGGCGGCGCTGGCCCGCTGGGTGGCCTATACCTATAGCGGCGGTGAATTGCGGGTGCCGGTGCTGGCCCTGTACAGCGAATCGGACGGCATCGTGGGGGCCGGCATCGCCCGCTGCGAGGGCGACCCCCGCTACGTCACCAATATGGCGGTGATGGCCAGCCACGTGGGGTTTCCCTTCAATCCGCTGGTATTTGCGGTAATCGGCAATTACCTGGTGGAACCGCACGAGCGCTGGGCCCTGTGCCGGAGTGACTACATCAGGCCATTCGTGCGCACTGTCGGGGAATAAGCCGGAGAACAGGCCGCTGGCCAGGCGCTAGTTGGCGCTGCGCACCAGGTAGGCTTCTTCAACGCGGCGCTTGCGGCGGGTGTGGGGTCGCAGGCGCGCAAACGGCTCCAGGTTGTCACCGGGGTCGCTGGCAGGCGGACGCGCACCGGAAAATTTGATGCTTTCCAGGAAAGCCACCAGGCTCGGCCGGTTCTGATCCAGTCTTTTCATTTAAATCTCTGATAATACGTTACGGAAACCGGCTCCATTGTACGGCCCCTGCAGGGCCGGCGGGCGTGAAAACTGCGCCTTTTTCCTGTGCAAAATGCCCGTGTGCGGCAGCCTTCAGCCCGTCTTTTCCGCCAGCAACGGCAGCACGGCAGCAAGCTCCGGCTTATTCGCCCGCAACTCCGCCAGGCTCAGGCCCTCGAGTTCATGCGGGAACACCAGCCAGTCAGCGGTCCGGTGCAGGAAATAGTCGGGGTTGCGTCCGCTGCGGTTATTGCCCGGCTTGAACCAGGGTGTGGCGATACGGACCTCGGGTGTCTGCGCGCCGCAGGCCCGGCCCAACTCGGTGATGACCTGCTGCAGCGACAGGCCGGTATCGTAGACATCGTCCACCAGCAGCAGGCGATCGTGGCCGCCGAGTCGATCGACCTGGTACTCCAGGCCATCCACCCGTACGCTCTG
>CAYTDW010000545.1:0-2842 GCA_964436585.1 uncultured Halioglobus sp.
GTGGCCCCGTGAAGATGCGCATCAGCGCAAACAGCAGCGGCGGCGCCGCGCTGCCGGCAAACACCAGGTCCTCGGTTGTGGCAGGCTGCGGCGCCAGGCAGCGCCTGGCCACCACCCGATCCGCCGCCAGGTCGTATTCGGCCCGCAGTTGTGGCCCGCCCGCCTGGCACCACGCCACGTCGAAACGACTCACCAGGCCGGCGCTGAGCCGCGCATCGACGCGCAGGTCAAGGCCGGGGACACGGCGACTGCTGCTCACCTGCCATTCGCCGGACGGGTGCCGGTAACGCTGCCAGCGCTCCTCGATGGCGGTGTCCTGCCCGTTGAGCCGATAGTGATAAACCCCGGAGTCGACCGGCTCAGCGGGCACCGCTGGCATCCGCGGCGTATTCGAGCAGTTCGATCACCAGCCCACCGGTGGTGGCGGGATCCAGGTAGACCATTTTTTTGGAGCCGATGGCGATGATGCCGCCGGGTGTCACGTGGCCAGGATAAATGCCGTTGGCGGCGAGCAGGGCGACCGCCGCCTCAATATCGTCCACGCGCCAGGCGACGTGGTTGATGCCTGCGCCGCCGGAAGGCATGCCCAGCAGCAGTTTCCGGAACTGCTCCGAGCAGGGTTCAATCAACTCGAACTCCAGGTCGCCCACCCGGAAGAACGCGAAACGGGTCAAGCTCTCCTCTCCCGGCGCCGGGTGGACGCTGACCTCCTCCGGCGCGAGGCCGTACACCCGCACGGCGTTGGCCACGGCCTCATCCAGCGATGGCACCACGAAACCCACGTGGGCTACGGTTAAAATCCGGTCTTTCAGTACCTGGCGCGCATCAGTCATGCCGGCTCTCCGCAAGCGGTTCCCGCCAGTCTAACAGCAGGTCTGCGCTGAGGCGCCAGGGTCGGTCCTGCAGCAGGTCCGTGCGCTCCGACATCAGCTTGTCGCAGGCCGCCGCCGGGTGTATGTCCGCCACCGTGACCGCGACACCGGGGGCCTGCTCTGTCACCAGCGGTGCGTTGATATAGCCGTCGAAGTCGCGCTCCCGCCAGCTTGTCAGCAGGGTGAATTCCCGTTCCAGGTCGGCGATCAGGCCGGCCCTGCCCGCCAGGGGCCGGGTGCTGGCTATGACGCAGATGCGATTCTCCGCAGCGCGGCTGCGCAGGCCGTAGGTCTCCTCCCAGGATTCCTGCATGGCGAAAGGCACGGCGATGGCGTGAACCCCGCCCAGCGCCGCGACTTTGACCAGCTCGGGATGCACCGCGTCATCACCGGGCAGCAGCGCCAGGCGACCCCAGGGCAGGTCCACCGGCAGCAGCGCATCACCCGGCACGGACCAGTCATGGCGCCTGCAGGGGTGCAGCTGCCGCTGCCCTGCCACCACGCCCCGGGCGCCGACCAGCACCGCGGTGAGGCTGAAGCCGGCGGCGGCTGGCAATACCAGTGAGGTGCACAGCAGCAGGTCCGGCCGCTCCTCACAGGCCGCCCCCATCGCCTCGATGGCGCGCGCCGAGAGGGCCGCGGCCGCGGGCAGGTCCTGCTCAATGTGTTCCCCATGGCAGAACAATTCCGGCAGCACCGCCAGCACCGCGGCCAGCGGCAGGCCGGCGACCAGGTCCCGCAATTCACCCAGGGCTGACTCATCCGCGGCCCGGGGCGCCAGCAGGCCCACACTCACCCCCTGCGCCGCGCCCTGGCAGGCGGGGGTCAGTGCCGGTGCGGTGATCGGCTGGTAAAGTCCGGGCCGCCGCGCGCGGAACAGGTGGGTACCGTCGGGCCGGTGTTTAGCGTCCGCCCGGGACAGGTCCAAGTCGGCGAAGACCACCGCCTCCCCCTCCCGCGGTCCACGCGCGAGGATCTCTCCCGCCGGGGAGACAATCTGGCTCTCCCCGGCGCCGTGCAGGAAGCGCAGGGGGATATGGGTCTGCTCGCTGACCGCCTGCAGCAGATGCCCGGGTATCAGCGGGCCGACCTTGTTGGCCGCCACCAGGAAGACCTTGTTTTCGCTCGCCCTGGCAGGCACATGCAGGCTGGCTTCATCCAGCGCGAAGGAGTTGAGGGAATCGCAGAACAACTGGGCGCCGCGCAGGGCGAGGCCGCGGGGGGTTTCGCAGGTGACGCCGTCACGGCAGGGAAACATGGCGAGCCTGCCGAAGGGTGTGGCCACCACATCGCTGGTGCTTTGCGCCCTGGCAAACCAGGTGTTTTCATGGCCCATCAGGGTCTGCTTGTCGGCGACGGCAACCAGGCGCCCGGCCGTGTCATACAGCAGGGAACTCACGCTCAGGTCACTGCCGCGCTGGCGCAGGGACACATTGATAACGATATAGCAGCCGTGGCGCTGCGCCCGCCCGGCTATCGCCCGCAGAAAGGGGCCGTCGCGGTCCAGCGCTACAGCCCGGGCGTGCGCGGCATCATCGTACCAGGATATATGGTTGCAGAACTCCGGCAGCACCAGCAGATCCGGTGCATGCTCGCCGGCGGCATCGATCATCCGCAGGCAGGTCGCCAGGTTGAGGTCTACATCGGTGCCCGAGGCAAACTGCAGGGCGGCGACTCGCGCCATCGGTATGTTCTCCAGGCCGTGCGACAACAGCTGTGGGTGAAATCCCGCGTGAATGGCCGTCGCCGCCAAATCCGCAATGGCCAGGGTATTAACATAATGTTATAGTTTTATATCATTACAGGCAAACACCGCCAGCCCGGCGGGCGGCGGCAACAGGCAGCGGATCCTATGGACATATTCATTCTCGGCATGGGCCACGTCGGCAAGGCCCTGGCCGCCCGCCTGCGCGGCGCCGGTCACCGGGTAACCGGCAGCACCACCACGCCGGAGAAGGTGGAAGAGCTGC
>CAYTDW010000546.1:0-2835 GCA_964436585.1 uncultured Halioglobus sp.
GTGTAAACGCCGTCAACATCGGTATAGATCTGGCATTCATCCGCCTTGAGGGCGGCGGCCAGCGCCACCGCCGTGGGGTCGGAACCGCCGCGCCCGAGCGTGGTGATATTGCCGTGCTCGTCCACGCCCTGGAACCCGGCCACGACAATGACATATCCCTGGTCCAGGCCGGCGCGCAGGCGCTTGTCGTCGATTTCCCTGATCCGCGCCTTGGTATGGGCGTCGTCGGTGAGAATGCGCACCTGGCTGCCGTTGTAGGATTTGGCTTTCACCCCGCGATCATTCAGCGCCATGCTCAGCAGCGCCGTGGTTACCTGCTCCCCGGTGGAGATCAGCGCGTCCATCTCCCGGGGCACCGGGCGCTCCTGTATCTCGTGGGCCAGGGCGATCAGCCGGTTGGTTTCCCCGCTCATGGCGGAAAGCACCACGACCAGGTCATGCCCCTCGGCGCGAAACCGGGCAACCTTGTCGGCCACCTGCCTGATGCGCTCCACCGAGCCCACCGAGGTACCGCCGAATTTCTGCACAAGCAGGCTCATGGCGCCTCGCGCAGTGCCGCTGCCACCCACTCCGGCACGCTCTTGAGCACCGCGGGCACGGCCGCCACATCCGTGCCGCCCCCCTGGGCCATATCGGGGCGGCCACCGCCCCTACCGCCCAGGCGCTCGGCCACCACGCGCACCAGCTCACCGGCTTTCACCCGGCCCGTGAGGTCACCGGTTACGCCCGCCACCAGGGCCACCTTGTCATCGGTGATCGCCGCCAGCAGGATCACGGCACTGCCGAGCTTGTTCTTGCACTGGTCGAGCGTGTCGCGCAGGGACTTCGCATCGGCGCCCTCGACTTTGGCGACCAGCAGCTTCACCCCGGCGAGCTCCACCGCAGCGGCAGTCAGGTCACCCCCGGCGGAGGTGGCCAGCTTCTGCTTCAGCCGGGCAATTTCCTTTTCCAGCTCCCGGTACTCTGCGCGCAGGGCGGCGACTTTATCCACCACATTGTCACTGCTGCCCCTGACGACCTCACAGACCGCCGCCAGGCGCTGCTCGGCGCGGTCGATAGCCGCCAGTGCACGGCTGCCGGTGACTGCCTCGATCCGGCGCACGCCTGCGGCAACCCCGGATTCGGCCAGGATGCGCAGCAGCCCGATATCCCCGGTGCGACCGACGTGAGTGCCGCCGCACAGTTCCACCGAGAAATCGTTCTCGCCCATCGCGAGCACGCGCACCTCTTCGCCGTACTTTTCACCGAACAGGGCCATCGCGCCCGCCGCCACGGCCTCATCCATGCTCATGAGGCGGGTGCTCACCGCCGTATTGAGGCGAATCTGCGCATTCACGAGGCTCTCAATTTCCTTCAGTTGCGCCACGCTCACAGCCTGGGGGTGGGAAAAATCAAAGCGCAGCCGCTCCGAGTCCACCAGCGAGCCTTTCTGGGCGACATGGTCTCCCAGCACCCTGCGCAGGGCTGCGTGCAGCAGGTGGGTGGCCGAGTGATTGAGCCGGGTGCGCTGGCGCACTTCGGGATCGACCGTGGCCTCCAGGCGATCGCCGACATTTACAGCGCCTTCCAGTACCTTGACATGGTGCAGGTGGTGGCCCGCAGTTTTGGTGGTGTCGGTCACCTCGACTCTCACGCCCGGGGCGCTCAGGTAACCGCAATCCCCCGCCTGGCCGCCGGACTCACCGTAGAACGGGGTGCTGTCGAGCACCACCACACCGGTTTCACCCGCGCCCAGGGAAGCCACCTGGGCGCCATCGCGCAGCAGGGCCGTGACCGCGCCCCTGCCAGACGTGCCGTCGTAGCCGGTAAAGGTCGTGGTACCGGCCAGCGTGAGCACCGAACTGTAATCCACCCTGAAGCTGCCACTCTCCTGGGAGCGGGCGCGCTGGGCGGCCATGGCCGCGTCATAGCCCGCCATATCGAGGCTCAGGCCCCGCTCCCGGGCAATATCGTTGGTCAGGTCGGTGGGAAAGCCGTAGGTGTCGTAGAGCTTGAACACCAGTTCCCCGGGGATTTCGCCGCCGGACAGCCCCGCCAGCGCGTCGTCCAGGATCTGCATGCCATGGTCGAGGGTCCGGGCGAACTGCTCCTCTTCGGCCAGCAGGGCCTTTTCAATCTGCGCCTGGCGCTGCACCAGATCCGGGTAGGCATCGCCCATCTGCTGGGCCAGGGTGCCGACCAGGCGGTGGAAGAAGGGCGCGCTGGCGCCCAGCTTGTTGCCGTGGCGGATGGCCCGGCGAATGATGCGGCGCAGCACATAGCCCCTGCCCTCGTTGCCCGGCATCACGCCGTCGGCAATGAGGAAAGCACAGGAGCGGATATGATCGGCGATCACCTTGAGCGAACTGTGCTCCAGGTCGCTCACGCCGAGGATTTTCGCGGCGGATTTGATCAGCGCCTGGAACAGGTCGATCTGGTAATTGCTGTGTACCCCCTGCATCACGGCGGCGATTCGCTCCAGCCCCATGCCGGTATCCACCGAGGGCTTGGGCAAGGGGTGCAGCTCACCGCTGGCATCGCGGTTGTACTGCATGAACACCAGGTTCCAGACCTCGATGTAACGATCCAGGTGATCACCCTCGCTGCCGGGCGGGCCACCGGGCACCTCCGGCCCGTGATCGTAAAACAGCTCGGTACAGGGGCCGCAGGGCCCGGTGTCCCCCATCTGCCAGAAGTTGTCCGCATCCAGGCGGGACAGGCGCGCGGGATCGATACCGATCTCGTTGACCCATATAGCGGCCGCCTCGTCGTCAGAGACGTGCACCGTCACCCACAGTCGTTCCGGCGGCAGCCCCAGTACCTCGGTCAGGAACTGCCAACCGAACTGGATGGCCT
>CAYTDW010000547.1:0-2834 GCA_964436585.1 uncultured Halioglobus sp.
TGCTGTTGCTGGACGAGGTGGAGAAAGCCCATCCGGATGTGTTCAATATCCTGCTGCAGGTACTGGAGGACGGCCGCCTGACCGATGGTCAGGGCCGCACCGTGGATTTTCGCAATACGGTGGTGGTCATGACCTCAAACCTGGGTTCGGACCTGATCCAGGAGATGGCGGGCGAGGAAAACTACGAGGCGATGAAAGCTGCTGTCATGAACGTGGTCGGCAGCCACTTCCGCCCGGAATTCATCAACCGTATAGATGAATCGGTGGTATTCCACCCGTTGGCAAGGGACCAGATTCGCGGCATCGCCGGGATCCAGTTGCGCTCCCTGGAGCAGCGCCTGGCGGAACGCGAACTGGGGCTTGAACTCAGCCCGGCCTTCATGGATCACCTGGTGGCAGTGGGCTACGACCCGGTATATGGCGCCCGGCCCCTGAAACGGGCTATCCAGCAATTGCTGGAAAACCCCCTGGCCCAGCGCATCCTGGCGGGAGATTTCGAGCCCGGCCAGACGATCTCGGTGGATTTCGACGGCGAAAGGACGACGTTCAGCCGCGGCTGACAGTGTACTGACAGTAAAAAGGCCCCGACAAGGGGCCTTTTTCATTCGGATCCATACCCGGAGTTACTGGTGTGGGCGCCTAGTTGCAATGGACCTTGATGGTTTCCATGGCCTGCTTGCGCTGCTCCTCCTTTTCTTCCTCACTCAGCGGTCGCAGCTCACCCTGTTCGTTGCGGATCTGGATTCTCACCTTGGTGTTGAGTGTCTCCAGGTTCTCCTGGGCCCGCTTGCACTGCTCGGGGTTCTTCCTCACCGGCTCTGCCCGGGTTTTTACCGGCTCAAACTCATTGCCGACGCTGGGTTCAACGGTTGCGGGCACCGCGCCCTCGCCGGCGCCCACTTCGCGCTTCAGTTTGGACCTGGTGGAGACCACGTCGTAGGGCGTTCCCGCCGGCGGCGGCCGGTCACTGTTGACCGGGGTGCCGCGCTCATCCAGCCAGCGATAGTAGGTCTCGTCGGCACCGGCCGAGGCGCTGCCCAGCACCACCACGACCGCCGCGACCGCGACCAGGCAAACGTGTTTTGCGGCTTTCACATCAAAATCCCCCGGTACTGCATGCCCTTGCAACCTAAAGTAACCCAGCGGTCAGCCAGAGGCAATGCGCTTTGGGGCGTAATGCATGGCCGCGGCGATTGACTTTGGCGGTGTTCCTGCGAACAATAGGGCCGTCTTACCGATGGCAACGGCTAACGTCGAGTACCCTCGATCTCTGGCCCACTGCCCCGATCCCATCATTCGGGTGCAGCTGTTGGTAAGTCCCGTATACAACCTGGGCCCGACGGGCCAGGTTGTGGGCCAGACACTGCGCTATCCCGCAGGGCAACCGATACACGGGCGTTCGTGATCGTATACCCCCCAAGGAGTGTCGCCGGGGGTATGTTCCCGGGCAGTGTATCGAGCTTGAAGGGGGTGGCGTCGCCAATCGAAGGGCCTGTCCAGGGCCATTCCGCAGCAACGCTCACACATGATTTCAGCATGCCCCCGCGAGGGTTACGCGCCGGGCGCCTGGCTATTATGGGAGATTGATTGTGGAGTTGTTATCCGGTGGCGAGATGATCGCCCGCGCTCTGGAAGACGAAGGTGTAGAGTTCATTTTCGGCTATCCGGGTGGTGCGGTTTTGCACATATATGACGCCCTGTTCAAGGACTGCAAGGTACCCCATGTGCTGGTGCGGCATGAACAGGCCGCGACTCACGCCGCGGACGGCTACGCCCGCGCCACCGGCAAGCCCGGCGTGGTACTGGTCACTTCCGGCCCCGGCGCCACCAACGCGATTACCGGTATCGCCACCGCCTACATGGACTCGATCCCCATGGTGGTTTTTTCCGGCCAGGTGCAGAGCCACCTGATTGGCGAGGACGCCTTCCAGGAAACGGACATGATCGGCATTTCCCGCCCCATCGTGAAGCACAGCTTCATGGTCAAGCGCGCGGAGGATATCCCGGTGATGGTCAAGAAGGCGTTTTACATCGCCTCCACCGGTCGCCCGGGGCCGGTTGTCATCGATATTCCCAAGGACTTCACCCGCCCCGACGAGAAATTCGAGTACCACTACCCGCGCACGGTGAAAATGCGTTCCTACGCACCGGCCCAGCGCGGTCACACGGGCCAGATCAAGAAGGCGGCGAAATTATTGCTCTCCGCCAAACGCCCGGTGATCTACGCCGGGGGTGGTGTGGTTCAGGGCGAGGGCAGCGCCGTGCTGACCCGCCTGGCGAGGGAGCTGAATTACCCGGTGACCAACACCCTGATGGGCCTGGGTGCGTTTCCGGCCACCGACCGCCAGTTCCTCGGCATGCTGGGCATGCACGGCCTCTACGAGGCCAATATGGCCATGCACCACAGCGATGTGATCCTGGCTGTCGGCGCCCGCTTTGACGACCGCGTGACCAACACCGTGAGCAAGTTCTGCCCCGGCGCCAAGATCATTCATATTGACATCGATCCCGCGGCGATCTCCAAGACCGTGCCCGCGGATATTCCCATCGTCGGCCCGGTGGTGGCGGTACTGGAGGAAATGCTGGTCCAGGTCGACGCCGTCCGGGAAAAAGAGGCGGACCTGCCGGACCAGGGAGCGCTGGAACGCTGGTGGAAACAAATCGATGAGTGGCGCGCAAAACATGGACTGTGGACGGGTCGACGCTACTGCCAGAGCAAGATGATCATGCCCCAGCAGGTGATCGAAAGCCTGTACCGCGTGACCGATGGCAATGCCTACGTGACCTCGGACGTGGGCCAGCACCAGATGTTCGCGGCCCAGTACTACCGTTTC
>CAYTDW010000548.1:0-2830 GCA_964436585.1 uncultured Halioglobus sp.
CCATGGCATCCGCGCCCTCGGGATTGGCGAGGGCCCGGCGAAAATGCAGCGAGTCCAGCAGGGCCATGCCCACGTAGACCATGATGACGGTGCAGGTGACCATGCCCAGGCGCTGGCTGAACACCTCGCTCCAGCGCTCCCGGGTCTGCGGATCGTTGCGCAGGCGGTAGAAGAACGTCGACAGCACGATGACCAGCATGAAAATCAGGGCATCGGACCACAGCAGAACCGGCTTTATCCCCAGTTCGCCCATCAGTTGAGCCGCACCCTGGGATCGGCCAGGGTGTAGGAGATATCGGTGAGAATCAGGCCGATGATATAGAGAATGGAACCGATGAATACCATGCTGCGCACGATCGCGAAGTCCTGGGAGCGGATCGAGTCGAGCATGTAACTGCCGAGCCCGGGTATGCCGAAAAAGGACTCGATCAACAGGCTGCCCATGAACAGCGAGGGAATCAGCACCACGATACCGGTCAGTATCGGGATCATGGCATTGGGCAGGATATGCCGGAACAGGATGCTGATCTCGCTGGCGCCCTTGGCCCGGGCGGTGCGCACATAGTCCTGGCCGGCTTCTTCCAGGAACAGGCTGCGGTACCAGCGCGCCCCCGAGCCGATACCCGATACCACGCTCACCAGCACCGGCAGCAGCAGAAACTTCCATGGCTCGTAAACGGGGTCGAAGCCGGAGACAGGCACCAGCATCCACTGCTTGGCCACCAGGTACTGGCCGCCGATGATGTAGAACAGGTAGGAGATGGACATCAGGCAGACGAACACGAACACCGCCCAGCGATCCAGCGCAGTGCCGCGAAACATGACCACCATCAGCGCCACGCAAATATTCACCCAGATGCCGATGACGAAACTGGGCAGGGCGATCGCGAGGCTGGGCCACATGCGGGTGGAGACGTCGGTGGTGATATCACGGCCGCTCTCGGAACGACCAAAATCAAAGGCGAACAGCCGGACCGATTTGGTGTAGAAGATGGTGTCGGTCAGCGCCGCCAGGCCGCCGGCCTCGCCGTTGAGAAACAGCGGCTTGTCATAACCGTTCTTGCGCTTCCAGTTCGCGATCGCCTCCGGCGTCACATACTTGTTGCCCAACTGGGAGGCGGCCATGTCGTCCGGCGAATTCACCACGAAAAACAGGGTGAAGGTCAGCAGGTTGACACCGATCAGTATGGGAATGGCGTACAGCAGGCGGCGGACGATGTAAGCCAGCATCAGTTGTCCCTCATGGCGCGGGCGGTGGCCTGCTGGCGCCGTCGGTAGGCCACTATGCCCGGCAGCAACAGCGCGAACAGGAACAGCGCGCCGGCATACAGCGGCCAGGTGACAGGCTGGTTCCACTCCTTCTGTTTGCGCGCGCGCTCATCGACATCGAGGCGCGTGTACTTGAGGGTGGCCTTGGAGATGCCGTGGCGCTTGTTGTTGTGGACCCAGCTGTTGCTCAGGTAGATATCCTTGGAGTTATAGACGTACAGCCACACCGCGTCCTTGCGAAACTGTTCCACCGCCAGCGCCACCATCTCGTCCCGCTCCGGCCCCGGCGGCAGCATGCGGATCTTGCGGAAGGCATCGTCAAACACCTCGCTCGCATAGTTGGAATTATTGGCGCCATCGCACTCGCACTCGAGGGGGCTCTCGGGACCGTACAGCAGGAACAGGAAATTCTCCGGATCGGGATAGTCCGCCAGCCAGCCGTGGGAAAAGATCTGGGTATTGCCGGTCAACAGTTTCTCACGGGTGCGGTTCCAGTCCGCGGGGCGGTACTCCACCTGCACCCCGAGCTCATCAAAAATCCGGTCCATCCAGTTCATCTGGGTGTTGCTGATGGCCTGGGACTGCACATCGATAAAAATCTTCAGCGGCTCGCCGGTGCGCGCGTCGCGCCCCTTGGGGTAGCCCGCCTCAGCCAGTAACTGCCGGGCGTAGTCCAGTGACTTGCGTTTGGCGGCGCCATCCACCCAGTCGTACACATAGGGGTTGATGCCCGCCTCGCCCTCGAGGTAACCGGGAATCCCCGGGGGTATGGGTGTGTGGGCCGCTATGCCGTTGCCCTTGTAGAATATGTTGATGTACTCCTCGGTATCGAAAGCGATCTGCAGCGCCTGGCGCAGCTTGCGCTTGTCCTCGGTGTAGCCGCCCACCACGGGATCGCGCATATTGAAACCGTAGTAGTAAATGCTGGGTTTTACATCGGGATCCATGGTGATGTTGTGGTCCTGCAGGTCCGCCGCCATCTCCACCCCGTCCGGGCCGACCACGAAGGCCTGGTCGTAAACCCCGTTGGTATTGCCGTGCACCTCGCCGGAGCGATCGTAGTAGCCCTGCAGGAATTTGGTCCACAGGGGCAGGACTTCCTTCTCCAGGCGAAACACCGCGCGGTCGACGAAGGGAACCCGCTTGCCCGCGTCCTCCAGCAGGCCTGCCTCCAGGTCCCCGGGTTCACCCTCGGTGGGATAGAAATCCGGGCGGAAATTGGGGTTGCGCTCCAGCACGATCTCACTGTTGGGATCGTTCTCCACCACCATGAACGGGCCGGCACCCACCGGCCACCAGTCAAGGGTGAGATTGCGCTGGGCAAACCCGGGATTGTGGTAGAAGCGGTCTACCTCGGGGGCGATCGGCGAGAAGAAATGCATCGCCAGCCAGTAGGAGAACTGCGGGTAGCGCCCCTTGATGGTGATGGCGAAGCTGCGCTCATCCAGCACCTCCAGGCCGGCCATGGGATAGTCGTCCAGGTTCAGCCAGCCGTCCCGGGGCAAATCACCCAGCTGTTGCGAGAACTCCTCCCAGCCGACGATGTACTGCGCCATGAACC
>CAYTDW010000549.1:0-2830 GCA_964436585.1 uncultured Halioglobus sp.
CGGTGACGGGAGGTGAGCCGTGAGCCGCCGCGTCCTGCCGCTGGCGGGTCTGGTGCTGGCGCTGTTGCAGGGAGCGCTCTGCCATGGCCAGGACACCGGGGCGGCGAGCCAGATTACCAATCTCGACCAGTTGTTGGATTCCGTCAGGCAGGCGCAACAGCAGCAGCAGTCTCTGAACACCCGGCGGGAGCGGGAGTTCCTGCAGGACAATGCCCGCCAGAAGGAGATCCTGGCGCAGGCCAGGCGCGACCTGGAGCAACGCAAGCGGCAGAACCAGCCACTGCTGGCGGTGACGGAAAACAACGGGACTGAAATTGCCGCGCTGGAGAAGGAACTGGCATCACTGGTGCAGGAAATGGGCGATCTTGCCAGTACCTATCGCGAGTTCGCGGGAGATTTTGCCGCGGTGATGCAGCAGTCGATGATTACCGCCCAGTTTCCGCAGCGCAGTGAGCAGATGCAGGCCCTGGCCGCCAGCGCCGCCCAACCCAGCATCGCGCAGATCGAAACCCTGTGGCTGTCACTGCAGCAGGAAATGACCGAGGCCGGCAAGATTGCGCGGTTCCAGGCGCCCGTCGTGCTGGCGGACGGCAGCGCCGAGCAGCGCGAGGTGCTGCGAATCGGTACCTTTTCCGCTTTTGCCGACGGTGATTTCCTGCGCTACGTGCCTGAAACAGGCGAGTTGTTGTTGCTTTCGCGGCAGCCCGCTGCCCGCTTTCGCAATGAAGCCCGGGAGTTTGCGCTGCAGTCCGAGGGCGTCGCCCGGGTCACCGTCGACCCCTCCCGCGGCAACCTGCTGGGCATGCTCGCCTATACGCCCAGCCTCAGGGAGCGCATCGAACAGGGCGGCTCAATCGGCCTGATCATCCTGTTCCTCGGCGCATTCGGCCTGCTGTTGAGCTTCTGGCGTATCGTCTACCTGGGATTTACCTACCTGCGTATACAGGCGCAGTTGCGCGACATCAGCCGGCCGAGCCTGGCCAACCCCCTGGGCAGGGTGCTGGCCGCCGTGGAGGGTATACCGCTGCAGGAGGAGGAGTTGCTGCAGCTGAAGCTGGACGAGGCGGTACTGGCGGAAATACCCGCGCTGGAGCGGGGTAACGGCCTCATCAAGTTATTGGCGGCGACGTCCCCCCTGTTGGGTCTGCTGGGCACCGTCACCGGCATGATACTGACCTTCCAGGCGATCAGCCTGTTCGGGAGCGGCGATCCAAAACTGATGGCGGGCGGGATCTCCCAGGCACTGGTAACCACAGTGCTGGGGCTGGTGGTGGCGATTCCCCTGCTGTTTGGCCACAGCCTGATCAACGCCCTGTCGCGCTCGATGGTCCAGCGCCTGGACGAGCAGTGCGCCGGGGTCCTGGCGCGCAGCGCCGAGCAGCAGGCGGGCAACTGATATGGAGCCGCTGTTCTGGCTGTTCCACCCCATCCAGGATTTCGTCGACCAGGGCGGCCCGGTACTGTGGGTCATTTTCGGCGCCTGTTCCCTGTTGTGGCTGCTGATCCTGGAGCGTATCTGGTACCTGCGGATATCCTGGCCCCGGCGGGCGCCGCGTGTGATCGAGCAGTGGAACGCCCGGGCCGATCGTCGCTCCTGGCGCGCCAGGAAAATCAGGGAGGCGACCGTGTCCGAGGTGCATATGCAGCTGCACGCCATGCTGCCCCTGATCCGGATGCTGGTTGCCCTGTGCCCCCTGCTGGGACTGCTCGGCACCGTGGTCGGCATGCTCGGCGTATTCGAGGTCATTGCCGTCAGCGGCAACGACGATGCCCAGGCCATGGCCCGGGGTGTCTATCGCGCGACCATTCCGACCATGGCGGGGCTGGTTGTGGCCCTGACCGGCATCTATTTCAGCGTGCGCCTGCGCCACCTGGCGGATATCGAAACCAGCCGCCTGCTGGATCGACTGCCGCTGCACGAACATTCACCCGCACTTGCCGGAGGCCGCTGACGCCATGACTGCGAGACGCCATCTACCCGCACCGGAAGAGACCGAGCTGGATATGACGCCGATGCTGGACATCGTGTTTATCATGCTCATCTTTTTCATCGTCACTACATCCTTCGTCAAGGAGTCGGGAGTGACGGTCAGCACACCCCAGGCCGAAAGCGCTTCGCAGCAGGAGAGTGCGAATATCTTCATCGCCATCACTGCAGCGGGCGAGGTCTGGATCGACCGTCGCCCGGTGGATCCCCGCGCGGTGCGGGCGATCGTTGCCCGCCTGCACGCCGATAACCCCGAGGGTTCGGTGATCATCCAGTCCGATGAGGCTGCTGCCACCGGCACGCTGGTGGACGTCATGGACCAGGTGCGCATGGCCGGCATCGAGGCAATTGCAATCGCGGCGGATAACAAACCCAGGTGAGCCATTAGCCGATGCGTTTTCTACTCTCCCTGCTGGGAGGACTGCTGGTTACCATCGCCGTGTTCCTGTTTATGCAGAGCCTCATAAAAAGCCGGCAGCAACAGGATATCGTCCTGCCGCTGCACAGTGTCGTCGAGATCCTGCGGGAGGAGCCGCCGCAACCGGAGCCTGAGCCGCAGGAGCAACCGGACCCCGAGGAGGCGCCGCAGGAACCCCTGATGGACTCCCTTGCGGAATCCCTCTCGGCGGCACCATCCACGCCGCAGCCGGCCGCCGATCTTGAACTGCCCGCGCTGGACCTGGCGCTGGGCGAGATCCGGATCCAGGCCGCCGGGGAGCGCTGGCACGGCCCCATTGGCGCCGGCGGCTCAGGGCTCGGGGCTGTTAACCTCCAGGGTGGCGGCGGGGAGGATGCGCAGGGCTTCATCGAGGTCGTCCCCTACGATACACGCCGGCCCAATGT
>CAYTDW010000550.1:0-2822 GCA_964436585.1 uncultured Halioglobus sp.
CATCCTCGAGAAGCTCGGCCAGAAGAGCCAGGACACCTCGGAACTGTTCTTCGAGGATGTGCGCGTGCCCGCAACGGCGATACTGGGCGAACTGGACCGGGGGTTCGCGGTGCTCATGGGTGAATAGCAACGCGAGCGCCTCACCCTGGCGATCGGCGCGGTGGCCGCCGCCGAGGGCGTGGTGGCTGACGCCGTGGAGTACGTCAAGGAGCGCAAGGCCTTCGGGGCCCCGCTGGCGGCCCTGCAGAATACGCGATTCAAGTTGGCGGAAGCGGCGACGGATGTCCGCGTTCATCGCGCCTTCGTGGATGAATGCAAGGCACTGTTCCTGGCAGGCGAACTGGATGTGGCTACCGTCAGCATGGCCAAGGTGGCCTGCACCGAGATGCAGGGGCGCGTGGTGGATACCTGCCTGCAGTTGTACGGCGGTTACGGGTACATGCGGGAGTATGGCGTATCCCGGGCCTATGTCGATGCCAGGGTGCAACGCATCTACGGCGGCACCAGCGAAATCATGAAAGAACTGATCAGTCGCAGTGTGCTTGGAAGATAGTCTTTGGCCTGGTGCTGCGAGCCAGTAGCAGGCCCCGGAAGGCCCGTGCAGCCTGCTATTTACGGCGCGGCTGTTCGGCCCGGAATTGTGCCGGGCTGAGGTCGGTCCACTTCTTGAACGCCCGACTGAAGGCCGCCGCTTCAGTGAAGCCGGTGCGTTCGGCGATATCGGCTATTGAAATCTCGGGATTGGACAACAATTCAAGTGCCATATCGCGCCTGACAGCATCCTTGATTTGCTGGTACGAGGTGCCCTCGTCCGCGAGCCGTCGACGTACGACCTGGACGCTCATGGCGAGGTCGCCGCAAATTCTCTCGAAGGCCGGGAAGCGCATGCGGTCCTTGAGGCTGCGGCGCAACTCGGCCTTGATCTGTGCCCCGATGCTGGTTTCCCGGCCCGGCATGTACAAAAGATCGGCCGGGGAGTCCCGCAGCCAGCCATTGAGTTCTGTCATCGAGCGGACAATGGGCTTTTGCAGGTATTTCCGGTTAAAGCTGAAGCCAGTGACCGCTTGCTGGAAGGACACGTCGCAGTGAAATATTTCCTCGTAAAACAGGCTGTGCCCGGGCTGGTCAAAGGAAAAAAAAGCCCGTTGCAGGGGGATATTCTCGTCTATCGCCCAGCAGGGAAAGCGGTGCCAGAGCGCCGTCATGAATTCGATAAGAAAGTGGTCCGGATCGGAATCCCCGATGTAGACCGTGGGCAGCACCGATACCGTGTCGCCTTCATACATTAGCCGCAAACTCGCCGACTGTGGCGCCAGATACGACAATATCCGTTCACCCTTGCGGTAGAGGTCTCCGAGTGTCTCGGCGGCAAGCATGAATTCGCAGGCGATGGCCCAGGTGCCAATCCGCAACGGGGTGGGGTCAAGACCGAAGGTTTCGTTATTGGTTTCCAACCACAGCTTCTTGACCAGGCGGGTGACCAAGTCATTTTCAATCCACTGGTCCTCGACTTCAGCCAGCTCGGGTGGAATACCGGTTTCGGCAATGATGCGCTCGACATCCAGGCCGATGCGCCGGGCGTGCCGGATCAGCGTGGCGATGTAATGGGTTGAGGACTTTCTCTGTGACATGGTGATCATATTGGTCAAGCCGATTCAGGCGTTTGATCATCCGCGATGCGGGCCAGCTGAACTATAATGCCAGCAACCGGGCTAAGCCCAATGGCTTTTGGCGATGGTTTCGACGTTTCGACATTGAATAAGGAGAATATCTGATGACATCGCTCAATGTACCACCCTGGCAGGCAATCTACGACGAGCTGGGAGTCACTGTACCCCCACTCGATGACCGCCCGCTCGGCTACTTTGTAGAGGAACACGCCGCGGCGCGACCGGACGCCATTGCCCTGCAATATTTTGACCGTGCGATCAGCTACCGTGAACTCAATGAGCAGGCGAACCGCCTGGCCAATGGGCTGCTCTCCCTTGGAGTCAAGCGTGGGGACGTCGTGGGCCTCCACCTGCCGAATATCCCCGAGTACCCCATTGCCCTGGTCGCCTGCGCCAAGCTCGGCTGCGCCGGCTCCGGGGTATCGCCCCTTATGGCGCCGAATGAGATCGCGCACCAGGTCACGGACGCGGGTATCAGTGTACTGCTGAGCCTGGACGACCTGGTCGATTCGGCGCTGGCAAGGATGAAGGAAGTGCCCGCCTGCCTGCGCCATGTCATTGTCGCCAGTGCAGCCGACTACACTACCGGCCCGGCGCCGCGGGAATGCAAGCTCGCGGGGGTCGAAACCCATCCTTGCCCCGGGCTGATGGAGAAGGCCTCGGCGATATACCACCAGCAAGCGGTGGCTCCCGACGCCACCATGATGGTCCAGTACACCGGCGGCACCACCGGCCGACCCAAGGGCGCCGAGCTCAGTATCCGTACCCTGATGTACAACCCCCTGCAAACTGCTGCCTATGCGGCCTGGGATATAGGTAACGAAGTGGTGGCTACTGCGTTTCCCCTGTTTCATGCCGCCGGCCTCGCTTTCACCATTGCCAGCCTGCGCTTTGGCGGCAGACTGCTATTGATCCCCAATGCCCGCGATGTGGAACATTTCTGCCAGCAAATGCAGCGCTTTCCCCCGACCAGGCTGGCCGCGGTCCCCTCCCTGTACCAGATGCTGATCGCCTGCCCGGCGATCGCCGGGGTGGACTTCAGCCAGCTGAAAAGCGCCGTCTCCGGCGCCGCGCCTTTGGCCGGTGATGATCGGAGGAAAATTGAGGCCCTGATTGGCAGCGGCAAATTGAGTGACGTGTTCGGTATGACCG
>CAYTDW010000551.1:0-2821 GCA_964436585.1 uncultured Halioglobus sp.
GGGGCGGCCTTCAATCACAAGCCGCTACTTCGACGTCAACAGCAGCACCAGCGTCAGAAGCCACAGCTTCACCGGGTGAACAGCTCCGCCAGGCTGACGTTCAGCATCTCGCGCTGCTGCCCGCGCTGCTCGCGCGGCAGCCGGTAGGCTTCCTGTTTCCAGCCCAGCTTGCCGGGCGGCTCCTCGGCCGTCAGGGCGTAATCGGTATCCACCCATTCCTTGAGCTGGCTGAAGCTGATGCCGTGCAGGTCGCGGCTGAGCAGGTACTGGCCGCGATCATTCTCGGCAATCAGCTTTTTCTGCAGGAATATAGTGCGCAGTTGCCGCCAGCTCTCGCTGTCCAGCCCCCGGGTAATGTCGTGCTTGTTGTTGAGCAGCTCGATCTCGCCCACCGCCTGGCCGGTTTCCTGGCGCTGCCGGAGCAGGTAGAGAATATCCAGCGCCTTGAGCACAAGTGGCCGGTTGGCCTGGTCCTCACTCTGGTAGGCAGACAGGCTGTGCACCAGGATGCCGCCCATCAGGACGATATTCCAGGACAGGTAGATCCACAGCAGGAACAGGGGAACCGCCGCGAAAGCCCCATAAATAAACGTGTAACTGGAGCCCACCACCAGGTCGGTAAACAGCGTCCTGGCCAGGTGGAACGCGACCGCGGTGACAAAACCGCCCACCAGGCAGTGCTTGAAAGGTACCCGGCAGTTGGGTACGGCGACATAAACCAGGCTGAAGCCCGCCGTACTCAGCAGCAGCGGGGTTATCTTGAGAAGGAATGCCTCCACCCCGATAACATCGTACTGTTCCAGCACGTGGGTGAACGAGGAGAGGTAGGTGCTGAGCGCCAGTGCCAGCCCGATCATGATGGGCGCCAGGCTCAACACCGCCCAGTACAGCAGGAAGCTGGATACCGCGCCGCGGTTTTCACTGGCGCGCCAGATCTGGTTGAGGGCGCTTTCTATGTTGCGCAGCATCAGTACGGCGGTCACCACCAGGAACACGATTCCCGGCCCCGTCAGATTCCTCGCCTGCTGGGAAAAATCATCGAGGTAGGCGCGGATGTCTGAGCTGGTCTCCGGCATGAAGTGCTCGAACAGGAAAGCCTCCATCCTGGTTTCCATGCCCTGGAAGGTCGGTACCGCCGAGGCCATGGCGTACAGCACCGTGAGCAGCGGCACCAACGCGAACAGGCTCATATAAGTCAGGGCCGCGGCATTTTCCGAGCAGCGGTCCGCGTTGAAGCGGGAGAACAGGTAGCGCGCGCGCCGCCACAGCTCCGGGAAAGAAATGAGATTGAAATGCATGGGGGCATTATGGCATGAACCCCCGGCGCTGGGCAGCGCCCGCCAAATGGTTACCTGGCAAGTCCTGGCGAGCGGATCAGGCAGGGTGGTCAGACTCACCGGTTCTGCGCCGATCGTCGCGGAAGGCGCGCCTGTACAACGATGGCGACGTGCCAACCTGGCCCGAAAAGTATTGGCGCAGCGACAGCGCTGTACCAAAGCCCACTTCCGCCGCAACCCGTTCAATGGGCATATCCGTTGTCTCCAATAGTTGCTGCGCTCTTGCGATACGCTCCAACGCCAGCCACTTGATCACGGTCGTGCCGGTGGCTTCACGAAACCGCCGGGTAAAGGTCCGCCGGCTCATTCGCGCTGTATCGGCCAGTGTATCCAGAGTCAGTGGCTCTGCCAGATGCCCCCGCGCCCAGTCCAGCACGCCCGGCAGGCGGCTCTCGCTGGGTAGGATCGGCACAGGCTGTTCTATGTATTGCGCTTGCCCGCCCTGGCGATGCGGCGGTGTCACCAGCATCCGCGCCACGCGATTTGCAACATCGGCCCCGTGGCGCTGGCGCACAAGGTTCAGACAGCAGTCGATCGCGGCCACCGTCCCGGCGGAAGTAATGACATTGCCGTCATCGACATAGAGCACGTCGGGATGGAATTCAGTCCTGGGAAAGCGCCGGGCGAAAAGCTCGCGACAGGCCCAATGGGTGGTCGCACGCCGCCCATCAAGCAGGCCCGCATCACCCAACACGAACGCGCCCAGACAGAGGCCAACGACCTGTGCACCGCGGGCATTGGCTTGTTGCAGGGCATGCGTCAACGCCTTCGGGGCGATGTGTTCGGGGTGACTCCAGGCTGGGACGACGACGACATCGGCCTTTGCCATTACCTCAAGGCCGTCGGGTACCTCGATCTCAATCCCCTGATCACTGCGCACTCGCCCGGGTGTGGCTGCGCAATACCGCATTTCGTAAGGTGGCAGCCCGCTGGGCGCAGGTTCGACGCCGAACACGATACCGGGCACCGAGAGATGGAACAGGCTGACCCCTTCGAAGGCGAAGACAGCGACACGGACGGACCGCATGAAACCTCCAAAAGCAGAGAAAACACTATGGCCCAATAATATCGTAAGTTGTCATTCGGGCCAATGGTGCGCTTTTGATCCTTGCGTGAAAATTCAATCAGTGCATCACCGAGACACCTCCTCGCACTCCCCACGTTTTCCAAGCCAGGAAAAGGAAAAAGGCCCAATGAAATCACCCAAGTTATTACGCACCACCTGCGGCCTGATGTGTGGCTTGCTGCTCGCCGTCGCCGGCACGGTTCAGGCGCATGAGGCCGGTAACGCCCAAGCTGCCGAAGGGAAGGCAGCATCCGAGCAGATAGATTTCCAACTGATCCGCAATGCCACGATGAAACTGACCTATGCAGGCACCACCTTTTTGATCGACCCCATGCTGGCCGTCAAAGGCGCCTACAAAGGCTTTGATGGCACGCCCCGAAGCGAATTGCGCAATCCGCTGGTCGATCTTCCGCTGGAC
>CAYTDW010000552.1:0-2820 GCA_964436585.1 uncultured Halioglobus sp.
GGCGTGCGCCTTCGACCACTCGGCCACCTCACCGTTGAGGGCGCGCATCATACCACAAGATCCATGCCGCGCCAGCACTGGAGGGGGACGCGGTAGGGCAACGCGGCCGACGGCGAACCGCTGCAGGCAGGGCCTGCAAGCGATGACTGAAATTACTGTCGGTTGAGGCGCGGCAGCGGCTGCGCGGCCGGGTCAGTGCTGCGAAATGGACTGATGTCGAGCCCGCCGCGGCGGGTATAAAACGCCTGTACATGCAGGAACTCCGGCTCGACCCGGCGCTGTATGTCGCAGAACATGCGCTCCACGCACTGCTCATGGAATTCCTGGTGGCGGCGATAAGCGATGATGTACCGCAGCAGGGACTCATGCTGCAACGCGGCGCCTCGATAGTGCAGCCAGACACTCGCCCAGTCCGGCTGCCCTGTCACCGGGCACAGGGAGCGCAACAGATGGGTGTGGAGTCGCTCCTCGACAATCCTGTCCGACTGCAGCTCCAGCATATCGACACAGGGCTCTCCCGCCGATGCCTTCACTCCAAGGGAATCCAGGCAGCGACCGGACAGGGCGACGCCGGCCAGCCGCTCGTTATCGACAGTCAGCAATTCGAGCTGGACCGGTGCTCCCACCACCCGGGCGACATCCCCCTGGATGGTCGCGGCCACAGCCACATCGCTGTCAAACAGGGTGTTGTTGAGGGAATTGAGGTAGAGCTTGAGCGACTTGGATTCAACCATATTGGCGGAACTGGCCGGGATCGTGAGCCGGCCGACCCGGACTTCCGGTTTACCCTGCAGGTCCAGCCAGGAGATTTCATAGGCGTGCCACAGGTCGCTGCCGGCAAAGGGCTGCGCCTGGCGGCAACCGATGTGCTCGCGGCCGGCGGCCCGGGGGATCGGGTAGAGAAGCTGCGGCGCATAGCTGTCGATGAGCGGCGTCCGCCGACCCAGCAACATGCCCTGCCCGTCCAGTTCGATCATCGTGCCGCTACTCCCTAAGCCGGGTGCCGGAGTTGAGCAGGTGCATGCTGTAGGCGAAGGCCAGCAAGGTGAACAGCCCGATCATGCCGAAAGCCAATGGCAGGCTCACATCTGACACACCCAGAACGCCATAGCGGAAGGCGTTTACCACATACACCAGCGGGTTGAGCCTGGATACGCCCGCCCAGAAATCGGACAGCAGATCCATGGAATAGAACACGCCGCCGAGGTAAATCAGCGGCGTCAGCACGAATGTGGGAATAATCGAAATATCGTCGAAGTTATTGGCAAAAACAGCATTGATAAAGCCTGCCAGGGCAAACAGTGTGGAGGTCATCAGCACTATGGCCACCACCACGAGGTAGCTGTGGATATGCATGCGGGTGAAAAACAGCGAGACGACCGTCACCACTACAGCCACCAGGATGCCGCGGCTGATGCCACCCACCACGTAGCCGAGCAGGATGATGTAGTTCGGGGTCGGGGAAACCAGCAACTCCTCTACGCTATGGTTGAACTTTGAACCGAAAAACGATGACACCACATTGGCATAGGAATTGGTCACGATGGCCATCATGATCAGGCCCGGGACAACGAACTGCATATAGCTAAAGCCGCCCATGTCGCCGATACGTGAGCCTATCAGCGAGCCGAAAATCACGAAATACAGGGACATGGTGATCGCCGAGGGCAACAGGGTCTGGGTCCAGATTCGCAGGTAGCGCTTGACCTCCTTCCTGACGATCGTCATGAAGGCCACATACTGTTCCACCAGGGTCATGCCGCGCCCTCCACCAGCTTCACAAACATCTCCTCCAGGCGGTTGGCGCGGTTGCGCATGCTGCTGATGTGAATCCCGTGGCGGTCCAGTTCATCGAATACCTGGTTGATATATTGCCCCTGCTCCACCTGCACCTCGAGCGTGTGAGAATCGATACGCCGCACCGCGAAGCCATTGATTTCGACCGATACCGGCGCCTCCTCCACCGTGTCCAGTACAAACACCTCCTGCTTCAGTTGGCGCAGCAGGTCCTTGATGGAACTGTTCTCAACGATCTCACCCCGGTTGATGATCGCGATGCGGCGACACAGGGCCTCGGCTTCCTCGAGATAGTGGGTGGTCAGTATGATCGTGGTGCCCTCGGCATTGATCTTCCTGAGGAATTCCCACATGGAGCGGCGCATCTCGATATCCACGCCGGCGGTGGGTTCGTCGAGGATGAGTAGTTTCGGTTCGTGCACCAGGGCGCGGGCGATCATCAGGCGCCGCTTCATGCCGCCGGAAAGCATGCGCGACGGTACGTCGCGTTTATCCCAGATACCCAGTGCCTTGAGATACTTTTCTGCGCGTTGCATGGCCAGTTGCCGCGGCATGCCGTAGTAACCCGCCTGGTTTATAACGATATCCCAGGCCTTTTCGAACACGTTGAAATTGAACTCCTGGGGGACGATACCAATGAACTTCTTGGCGGCGGCGAAATCCTGGTCGATATCCACGTCAAAGACCAGAACCTTCCCGGCGCTCTTGGCGACGAGAGAGCAAATAATCCCGATGGTGGTCGACTTGCCTGCCCCGTTGGGCCCCAGCAGCGCAAAAAAGTCACCTTGCTGGACCTCCAGGCTGATACCCTTGAGAGCCTCAAAGCCATTGTTGTAGACCTTGCTGAGATTTTCGATCCTGAGTGCTGGAATCATATTCACCTGAAAATGGCGTGCCAGAAGAAAGCCGGCCATTGTACCCGTAATCATTCGGCCAAACGATATCGCTCGTGAAGGGCTGCCAACTCCTCAAGCAATGCCGCAGCCTGCTTGAAAAGCGCGCCCATGGGGAGCCTGAGGAAGC
>CAYTDW010000553.1:0-2809 GCA_964436585.1 uncultured Halioglobus sp.
AGGGATTATCGCAGCACTGAAGGGCCAGTGCCCGGCGCCGGCGGCTGGAGCGGGCTGAAGCGCCATCCGCCTGAGCGAAATCGTCATTCATTTTGGCCCTGGGCCGGATACCCTGGCAGCGCCAAAGCGCCTAGACTTTTATTTTTGAACGGCTGCGCTGATGAACCGCGCTGACGGCCAGCCGCACATCGAGCGACTTGCATGAACATCCAGTTTACTGAAAAGCAGCTGGCGCTGCGGGATGAACTGCGCGCCTACTTCGCCACCTTGATGACGCCCGAACTGGTGGCGGAATGCGAGCGCGATATGGGGGAGGGCGGCGGCCCCCTGTGGCGCGAGGCCCTGCGCAGGATGGGGCGCGACGGCTGGATCGGCGTGGGCTGGCCCGAGGCCCTGGGCGGGCGCGGGATGACGCCGCTCGAGCAGTTCATCTTCATCGAGGAAATCATGCGGGTCGGCTACCCCTTCCCCTTCCTCACCACCGAGTCGGTGGGCCCGATGCTGGCCGAGCACGGCAACGAGTGGATCAGGCAGGAGCTGGTGCCGAAAATTCTGCGGGGCGAGTTGCTGATCGCCATCGGCTACTCGGAACCCGGTGCCGGCACCGATCTTGCCAGCCTCAGGACCAGCGCCGTTCGCGACGGCGACGACTGGGTAATCAATGGCCAGAAGATGTGGACGTCCCTGGCGCATTTCTGTGACTACACCTGGCTGGCGGTGCGCACCGACCCGAACGCGCCGAAGAAGCACAAGGGCATCTCGATGTTCCTGGTGCCCAACTCGGACCCCGGCTGGAGTTGCACCCCGGTGCATACCCTGGGCGGCGTGCGCACCAATGCCACTTATTACGACAACATCCGGGTAAGCAACGATCATCTGGTGGGAGAGCTGAACGGCGGCTGGAAACTGATCACCAGCCAGCTCAACCGGGAGCGACTCAGCCTGATCAACTTCGGGCCGGTCTCGCAACTGTTCAACCAGGTCACCCGCTGGGCGTCGCGGGCCCAGCTGCCCGCCGGCGGCAGGGTGATCGACCAGGCCTGGGTGCAGCAGAACCTGGGGCGCTGTCGCGCACTCATTGAGTGCATGAAACTCATCGTCTACAAGCAGTCCTGGGCGATGACCGAAGGGGTACTGGAGATGGCCGACGCGTCCGCCGCAAAGGTCTATGGCTCGGAGGGTTTCATCGAGGTCTACCGGATGCTGGGGGAGATCGTGGGGCAGGCCGGGCTGGTCCGCTCGGGCTGTGAGCAGACCGTAGCGGAGGCCGGCAAGCTGGAGCGCCTGTATCGCACCGCGTCGATCATCACCTTTGGTGGCGGCGCCAATGAAATCCAGCGCGACATCATTTCGGCGGCGGGGCTGTGGATGCCCCGCGCCAGTCGCTGAGCGGGGCTACAGCATGGAATTTGGGTTCTCCCAGGAACAGCAGGAAGTAAGGCAACTGGCCCGCAAGATTCTGTCGGAGCAGGTCCGCGCCGAGACGCTGGCAGCATACGACGAGTACCAGGCGCCGCGTTTCGACCGGGCACTGTGGCAGCAACTCATCGCAGCAGGCCTGCCCGCCGTCGCGCTGGAGCAGCGCTACGGCGGACTGGGCTTCGGCTTTATGGAACTGGCCCTGTTGATCGAGGAAGTGGGCCGCAGCATCGCGCCGGTCCCGGCGATTGCGCACTGTGTGGCGGCGCTGCTGCCAGTCCAGCGCTTCGGCAGCGACGCCATGAAAGAGGCTGTCCTGCCCGCGGCGGCGGCCGGCGAACTGCTGCTGAGCGCGGCGCTGTCGGAACAGCTCAACGAGGACCCCGCGGACCCGCGCGCGGTCACGGCGGTGCAGCATGGCGCCGACCTGGTCATCAGTGGCACCAAGACCGCGGTGCCGTTTGGCGCAGATGCACAGCGCATTCTGTTGTCGGCGCGCACGGATGCAGGCGTGGCCGTGGTATTGCTGGACCCCCGCTCTGCCGGCGTCAGCCGCAAGGCCCTGCAGGTCACCAGTTTCGAACCCCAGTGTGATCTGGTGCTGGACGCGGTGCGCGTGCCTGCGAGCGACATCATCACCACTGCCGAGGGTGCCCGGATCATGCAGTGGGAGGCCGAGCGCACGCTGGCGGCGATCTGTGCCCACCAGCTGGGGGCGGCGGACTGCGCCATGCGGATGGCAGCCAGCTACACCTCCGAGCGCAAGCAGTTCGATGTGCCGGTGGCCACCTTCCAGGCGGTGGGCCACCGCATGGCCAACTGCTACATCGATGTCGAGTGCCTGCGCCTGACCACCTACCAGGCTGCATCCCTGCTGCACAGTGAGGTGGCGGCGACCACCGAGGTCCAGATCGCCAAGATCTGGGCGGGAGACACGGGCCATCGGGTGAGTTACGCCGCCCAGCATGTGCACGGCGGCACCGGCATCGACCGGACCTATCCCCTCTGGCGCTACTGCCTGTGGCTGCGCCAGAACGAGATGACCCTGGGCTGCAGTTCCTCCCACGTTGCGCACCTGGGGCGGCGCCTCGCCGCGGGTGAGGCGCTGTTCGGCTGAGGCGAGCGCAGGCAATTTTTTCGCAAAAAAAACTTTGAAAGATCCGCTCCGGGGAGATTTCCTGCGGGGCGCACTGCGTTACACTGGCGCCGCCATGAATAGCCCCCGACCCAATTGCTTCAGCCCGCTCCTGCCGGCACTGCTGTGCCTGGTGCTGGCCGCCTGCTCCAGCCCACCCCAGAGCAGCCGCGCCGTCGTTAACCAGACCGACCGGGCGGTCAATTTCAGCGGCTTCTGGGAACTCGATTACAGCCAGAGCGACAATATCCAGAC
>CAYTDW010000554.1:0-2808 GCA_964436585.1 uncultured Halioglobus sp.
GTGTTGCCACCGCCAACCGCCTGGTTTTCAACCTTCTCGGAGGCTACCTGCAGCAGGTCAAGGAGGCTGCGAGGACAACGATCGCAGACCGCGTGGAAGACTACATTCGCGGCTCCCTCTCTTCAGGAAACTGCTCTATCGAGCATTGCGCCACCAAACTCGCGATTTGCGTCCGCACCCTGCAGCTGCAACTGAGCGAGTCGGGACTGAACTTCTCCGATATTCTGGAACAGCGGCGCTTCGAGCTGGCGAAGCGCTACCTGGAGCAACATCAGCTCAGTCTGGACGACGTGGCGTACAGTCTGGGTTATGCGGAGCAGTCCAGCTTTGGCCGCGCATTCAAGCGCTGGACCGGCCTGACCCCCAGGCAATATCGCCAACATGTCGGGCCCAGGGGTGGGAAATCCATGTCACCGGCCTTCGGCCTGGCTGCTTGCTGAGGAAACGAGAGCACTATGGAGCATGCATCTGAAAAACCGGTTGTCCTGGTCACCGGCGCGAGCGCTGGCATCGGTGACGCGATAGCGCGCCGGTTTGCCGCCGGGGGCTACAACATCGTGGCGGTCGCGCGCAGGCGGGATCGCCTCGAACGGTTGGCAAAGGACCTGGCGGGCACCGCCGAGGTGGCGATCTGCGCCGGTGACGTGTCGTCCCCGGGTCTTGCCGAACAGGCTGTGGCAATGGCGATAGCGACCTTCGGTCGGCTGGACTGCCTGGTGAACAATGCCGGCTCGGGAAAATGGGCACCGGTACACGAGACGGATGACGCCACGCTTGACGAGGTCATCGATATCAGCATGAAAGCGCCCTTTCGATTCTGCCGGGCGGCACTGCCGAAGATGGGCCCGGGATCGGCCATCATCAACGTGGGTTCGGTATTTGGCACGCTCGGCGGCCTGGATGGCGGGATCTACTGCGCGGTCAAGGCCGGCCTGGTCGGCCTCACCCAGACCATGGCCGCCCAGTATGGCGCGGACGGTATCCGCACCAACCTGGTGGCACCCGGCGTGATCAAGACCGACATGACCCGGGAGGCCTGGGACGCGACACCCTTCCGGCGCCTGAACCACGAGATGACACCCTTCAATCGCGAGGGTACCCCCGAGGATGTGGCCAACACGATTTTTTTCCTGGCCTCTGCCGAAGGCAGCTACATCAATGGCCAGACCATCGCCCTCGACGGCGGCTGGAGCACCACCAAATACCTGTGCCGGGAAGCCCTGCTGAGCGAACGCGTCGCAAAGTGACGAGTCAGATTCCCCGCACGCGCTGCGATGAAACCCTGCGCCCCTCACTTCAGCCGAAGCGCGCGGGCAATGGAGCCGCCCGCCGGGCCGGGCTCAGGATGTCCCACCCTTCTTACTGAAGCGTTCCACCAGTTCGGGATGGCGTTCGCGCACCAGGGAACCAAACAGGGAGAGGCGCATCATCTCGTCCGTGAATCTCTTCTGCATCTGCGCACGAGCCCTGTTTCCCTTGGCGTGGGCTCCCACCCAGATCGGCCACAACAGGGCGCTGGAAAGCGTGATAAAGGCAAAAACCTCTACATCCATTTCCTCGCGGCCCAGACCCGACTGGACAAATTCCTCGAGCTCGGATACGTATTTTTTCCAGAAGGGGTCGGTGACGGTACCCTCGGTGGACATCACGTCGAACAGCCAGGCCCGGCTCAGTTCCGGGTTGTTCATCGCGAAGTCCGAGAGTCTCTCCGCCGCGAGGTCGGGAGGATAGAACGCCTCTTTCTCCGAGAGCTCCTCGAGGTCACCATAAAACTCAGCGTAGATACGCTCGCTAACCCAGTTGGCGGTCGCGTGCGCCAGTTCCTCCCGGGTCTGGAAGTGCTGGTAGGCGGTGCCCCGGTTGACCCCGGCGCGACGTGCGACCTCGGTGACACTGAGACTTTCCGGGCCATCTTTTGCCAGTACCTCCAGTGCCGCCTGGAGAATCTCCCGGCGAGTGGAATCCGGATCGGTATTGTTCCGTCGCGCCCGACTGGGTGACTTTGCCATTTTCAAGCTCCTGCAAGAACGTCCAGTGCGCAACATACATGTTGATCACCACTGTTGTCACACAAAATCTGCCAGTGCTGCGCCCGGCGGGTACCCGGCTTCGATGCACAAATTGTTATTAAACAGCACTGTTGACTATAATTGATTCCTGCAGTACCCTGCTGCCCTTTCCGACGCAAACATTGGAGAAAACACATGGCCCTGATCACAAAGCACCTCACACCGCGTATCGCGACAGAAATACTGGCGGACAAGAAAACATTGCTGAGTGGAGTGCATGCCGAAGAAATCCGCGAGCTGCTCGAGCAGCGCGGGGTGCTGGTATTCCCCCAGATCAACTTTACCGATGAGGAACAGGTCGCCTTTACCGGGACACTGGGCAAACTGGCTCCGGAGATGGCTGGCGAGACTGTCTACAAGGTCACCCTGGATAACGCGGCCAATGTGCGTTCGGACTACCTGAAGGGTTCCTGGTACTGGCACATCGACGGCACAATGAACGAGGTACCCATCCTCGCCTCCCTGCTCTCCAGCAAGGTCCTTTCGCCAACCGGTGGCCAGACGGAGTTTTGCAATACCTACGCCGCCTACGACGATCTGCCGGAGGCGGATAAACAGAAATACGAAAAGTTGCAGGTCCTGCACTCAGCCTGGAATTCGCTGCTCTATTACGACCCGGAGCCGGCCCTGAGCAAACTCAGGGAGATGATGGCCATTGGCGATGCGGTACTGCCACTGGTGTGGAAGCACCGCTCGGGCCGCAAGTCGCTGGTCATCGGCTGTACCGCCTACCAGATTG
>CAYTDW010000555.1:0-2807 GCA_964436585.1 uncultured Halioglobus sp.
TTCTGTTTGCCTGCCCGGAGACAACAAGATGAGCTTCTCCAGCGCCGAAAAACGCCCCCAAAAAGAACACCTGTATGCGCTGTTCAGCCAGATTGCGGCCGCGCTGGCCAATCCCCATCGCCTGGAACTGCTGGATCTGCTGGCCCAATCGCCGCGTACCGTGGAAGAACTGGCTCAAGAAGCGACCATGAGCATTGCCAACACCTCGCAGCATTTGCAGCGGCTCAAAAAAGCCCAGCTGGTGATTAGCGAGAAAGAGGGGCTGCACGTCCGTTACCGGCTCGCCGACCCGGCTGTAGCCCGGCTGTGGCTGGAACTGCGCGCCGTCGCCTATCAGCAGCTGGCCGAGGTGAAACAGGCCCTCGATGCCTATCGTCAACGCCGCGACGAGTTTGAAAATGTCTCGGTTGAGGAGCTGCGAGAGCGGCTGCAGAATGGCGAAATTATTTTATTGGATGTGCGTCCGCAAGTGGAATACGAGAATGGTCACCTGCCCGGCGCGCTTTCGCTGCCGCTGGCGGAAATTGAGCAAAAATTAGCCTCGCTGCCCGACGACAAGACGATTGTCGCCTACTGCCGCGGACCTTACTGCGTGATTGCTGATGATGCTCTGGATATTTTGGCGGCAAACGGCCGTCGCATAGCTCGCCTGGAGGAAGGGGTGCTGGAATGGCAGCAGGCCGGTCACCCCCTGAGTTATGAACTTTAAACATTCTATATTTCCCATATAAGGAGACATCGTGGACGAGACAAAGGTAAAAAACATGCTTCTGATCATCAATAATGCACCCTACGGAGATGAACGGCCGTACAATGCCCTACGCCTGGCTTTAAATCTGGTTAAGCGCGCCGACGTCAAAGTCCGAGTGTTTCTTACCGCGGACGCCGTGCTGTGCGCTCGCAAAGGGCAGAAAACACCCACCGGCTATTACAACATCGAAACCATGATTAAATCTTTGGCCCGCCGCGGCGAAGTAGCCACTTGAGGCTCTTGCAGTGAGGCTCGCGGGTTCGAGCCAGAAGACAAAATCGCAGGTGTTATGGACGGTAATATGGATTTACTGGGAGACTGGACGCTAGAAGCGGATCAGGTCATTGTCTATTGACGGCCGGATCAAGGAGACAGGATATGGTTCAGGAAGCGATCAATATGGATTCACTGCGCAATATGCTGGCCGAGGAACGGCCGTTAACCCTCCTCGACGTACGGCCGGCAGAAGAGTGGGCCGAGTGGCGTATTCCCGGCAGCGTGCACGTAGATGCTTATGATGCATTGAAAGCCGGCGACCGGGACGCGCTGGCCGGTGTAGAGCTGCCCGCCGATAAACCGGTCGTCACTATTTGTGGCGCAGGCATTACCAGCCTGACGGCGGCCACACAGCTGCGCGAACGGGGCTACCAGGCACACTCTCTGGCCGGCGGCATGAAGGCGTGGAGCCTGGCCTGGAACAGCGCCGACGTGCCGCTGCCAGACAGCCAGGTTCAGGTAGTTCAACTCCGACGGACGGGGAAGGGCTGTCTCTCTTACCTCATTGGCTCCGGCGACGAGGCGCTGGTTATTGACGCCTCGCTGCCGCCGGACGTTTACGTGGCGCTGGCCAAACAGCACGGCTGGCGCATCACGCAGGTCATCGATACCCATATCCACGCTGACCACCTATCGCGCAGCCGACTGCTGGAGGGGATGACCGGCGCAGCCCTTTACCTGCCGCAGAACGGCCGCACCGCCCGCTTCACGCCTGTGCAGGATGGCGATGTGCTGACGGTGGGTGGCGCCCGTTTACGGGTATTGGCGACGCCGGGCCATACTGGGGAAAGCGCGGCCTATCTCCTCGAAGAACAGGCACTCTTCACTGGTGACACACTCTTTCTAGAGGGCGTTGGCCGACCCGACCTGGAGGCTGATCCCGAAGAAGCAGCGCGGCGGGCACACACACTCTACCGGTCGCTGCAGCGGCTGCAACAACTGCCCGGCGACGTGTTGGTCCTGCCCGGTCATACCAGCGAACCGGTTCCCTTCGACGGCGCGCCTCTGGTGGCAACCTTGCAGGAAGTGCAGACACGGGTCTCACGGCTGCAGCTGGCGGAAACGGAATTCGTCAACTGGCTGCTGGCTCATCTGCCACCGACACCACCCAACCACAGGCGCATCGTTGCGCTGAATGAAGCAGGTGAGTGGCCGGAAGGGGACGTGACCGACCTGGAAGCGGGCGCCAATCGCTGCGCAGTGGGGTAAGTATGGATACAAATAGTCCTACGCCGCGGATTCAGCTGGGCCTGCGTGCCAACTGGCGGCAGTTTGCCCTGCTGATTGTTGTCAACGCTTTTGTCGGCGCAATGGTGGGACTGGAGCGCACCGTGGTGCCGCTCATTGCCGAAGCGGATTTCGGCCTGGTGTCACGCACGGCCGCGCTCTCCTTCATCGTAACCTTCGGCGTGGTCAAAGCGATCTCCAATCTGGTTGCTGGCGGCCTGGGTGATCGCTGGGGACGCAAGCGCATTCTGATTGTCGGCTGGCTGGTGGGGCTGCCGGTGCCGCTGCTGATCATCTTTGCCCCCAGCTGGGGTTGGATTATATTTGCCAACGTGCTGCTGGGCATTAACCAGGGGCTGTGCTGGTCCACGACGGTGATTATGAAGATCGACCTGGTTGGCCCCAAGCAGCGCGGGCTGGCGATGGGACTGAATGAGTTTGCCGGTTATCTGGCGGTATCCCTGGCCGCACTGGGCAGTGGCTATCTGGCCGCTGCTTACGGGCTGCGTCCGGCTCCCTTCCTGCCTGGCCTGGCGCTGGGGCTGCACGAAGG
>CAYTDW010000556.1:0-2805 GCA_964436585.1 uncultured Halioglobus sp.
CTGGCCAAGCCCGGCCGTCAGCGCATCGGAGATAACCCGCGCCAGCGCATCGATAACCCGACCGGAAAATTCCGGTGACTCCGCGGTGGCGGCCATTCCGGCATATTTCTCGGGCTCCGCCGCGAATACCCGGCGGCTGCGCTCGGTGGCCAGCAGGCCCATCCAGAGCGCGACCACGGCCACCCGGTGCGGCCGAAAGTCCACTGCCATATCGTGCGCCATCTTGTCGATGCCCGCCTTGCCGGCGCCGTAGGCCGGGCCGTGCATGTAGATCCGGCCGCCGAAGGAAGAGGTATTGACCACCAGGCCCTCGCCGTTGGCCAGCAACAGCGGCGCCGCAAACCAGCTCGCGCTGTAGTGACTGCGCAAACCCACATCGAGGAGGTCCGCAAGTGCCAGCGGCTTGCTCCAGAAAGGTCCGGTGGAGGTCAGGGCATCGTGCAATACCGTGGCATTGTTGACCAGGATATCCAGCCGACCCTGTTCCCGCCGCACCTGCTCGAACAGTTGCGCCACCTGCGCGTCGTCCGCATGGTCGCAGTACACCGCTATCCCGCGGCCGCCGGCAGCGGTCACGGCCTCGGCCGTGGCCTGCACCGTCCCCGGCAGCGGGGCATCTCCCTCGCGCCGGGTGCGCCCGGTAACATAGACCGTAGCACCGGTTGCCCCGAGGGCGACAGCAATGCCCTTCCCCGCCCCTCGGCTGGCGCCGGTCACCACTACCACCCTGTCCTGCATCAGTGCCATGGATATTCCCTTTGACTCGCAGTGCGACTACCATTCGCGCAACAAATTCATCCTAAATCCCGGGGCACCCCCGACCAAGCCACCCCTGGATGTCCTGCGCACTGTCCATGCCACAGTCCAACAAGTTATCCAGCGGTGCCGCCCTGTCACTGGCAGTGGGACTCGCCGTGTCGGCTGCTCTCACCGGCGCGACCGATGCGGGCACAGCCGGCGATCCCAGGCAGGTCTATAGCGCCGCCGCCCCGCTGTGGCTGCGCGCCGTCGGCAAACTGCAGGTGCCGGGCAGCAAGTATAACGCCGGCACCCGTGAACACCTGCTGGAAGATTGCAGCGCCACGCTGGTGGCGCGCACGCCGGGCCGGCCGGCGGACACCATCATCACCGCCTGGCACTGCCTGGCCCACTACGACGACTTGAGCAAACCGATTGTTTTCACCCTGCTGCCGGGCCAGCCCGGCACGCTGACGCGGGAGGCCTATCGCCTTGCGGACGGGGGCGGCATGTATGCTGACTGGGCCTTGTTGCGCCTGCGCCAGTCGGTGCCGACGGCTGCGGTGGACGCCCTGGCGATTGCTCCTGGCGGCGCCGATCCCGCCCGGCCTGTCACCATGGCGGGCTATTCGCGGGACGAGGGCATCGGTGAGGGCGGCAAGCGCCTCAGTTTCGACCCCGCCTGCCTGATTACCGCGCGGGCGCCGACTACCAGCACCAGCAACTGCCGCGCTTACAAGGGCGCTTCCGGCGGCGCCGTGATGCAGTTGTCAACGGCTGGTACCCCGCAATTGAGCGGGGTGATATCGGAGGGAGACGGCGCCGGGCTGAGTACCTTCGTGCCGGTCGCTGCCTTTCGCAGCGCCATCAGCCTGCACCTGGATTAGGCCGGCCGGAGCATTGCCCGCGACACCGGCGCGGGCGCAACTCAGCTGCCGGTCTTTTGCCGCTCGGGTGCGGGCGCGCCCACATGGACTTCGCCGCGGGCGGCGGCCAGTTCCACCTGTTTTTGCCGCTCGCGAAACCGCGCCGCCTGCTCCGGGCTCAGGCTATCGTAACAGCGGGGACAACAGACGCCCTTCTGGTACCTGGGCGACAATTTGTCCTGCTCGGTGATGGGATGCCGGCAGCCGTAGCACTGGTCGTACTGGCCTTTTTCCAGGCGGTGGTTCACCGCGACCCGATTGTCGAAGACAAAGCACTCCCCTTGCCAGAGGCTCTCCTGCTCAGGCACTTCCTCCAGGTACTTGAGGATCCCGCCCTGCAGGTGGTAGACCTCTTCAAAGCCCTCCTGCAGCATAAACGCCGAGGCCTTCTCGCAGCGAATCCCACCGGTGCAGAACATGGCGACCTTCTTCTGCCTGCGCGGATCGAGCTGCCCGCGCACGAAGGCGGGAAACTCGCGGAAGGTCGTGGTATGGGGGTCAATGGCGCCGCGAAACGTGCCAATGGCGTATTCGTAGTCGTTGCGAGTATCGATCAGCAGCACGTCGGGGTCATTGAGCAGCGCGTTCCAGTCCGAGGGTTTGACATAGGTGCCAACAGCCCGGTTCGGATCGATGCCGCTGATTCCCATGGTTACGATCTCCTTTTTCAGCTTCACCTTCATGCGATAGAAGGGCATGTGATCGTCGACGGATTCCTTGTGCTCCAGACCGGACAGGCGCGGGTCGGCGCGCAGGTAGGCCAGCACCCGATCGACACCCTCGCGAGTGCCGGCGATAGTACCGTTGATGCCCTCCCGCGCAAGCAGCAGGGTGCCGCGGGTGCCGGCGGCCTGGCAGGCATCCAGCAGTGGCTCGCGCAACTCGTGAAAATCCTCGAGGGTCACGAACTTGTACAGCGCTGCGACAATGACATCGGGCATGGCTGCTCCTATCACCGGTCCGCCTTGCTGCCGCCACGGCATTCGGGCGATTCTGGTGCGACCTGGTGTCGCTGCTGCCACTCCTGCGCGGTGTACAGGTGCAGGGCCAGGGCGTGCACCGGCCCTGCAAGCTGTGGCGCCAGCGCGGCATACACCTGCTGGTGTCGCGCCACCTTGCGCTGGCCATCGAAACGAGCGCT
>CAYTDW010000557.1:0-2803 GCA_964436585.1 uncultured Halioglobus sp.
GGGTGAGCCTTAAATCCCGCAACGCCAGTCGGGCGGTGCCGGACAGCTGGGAGCGTGCGGTTCTGCTGGAGTTCGACCGCCGCCAGGCCGCCGGCGAAGACGCCGCCGATATCAACTTCGGTGAAGTCGTGGCCGGCCAGTATCGCTATATGCAGGCCCAGGGCGTGGAACCACTCTGCCTGCTCTGCCACGGCAAAGGCCTGGCCGATGACGTCCAGCAAACCCTGCGCCAGTACTACCCGGATGACTGGGCCACCGGCTACAGCCTGGGCCAGGTGCGTGGCGCCATCAGCGTGTCCAAACCCTTGTAGCCCTGCGCAGGGCTGGTATAACCTCCGCAACCTGAACAACCCTGCCCGAGGAATGCTGCTGCCGTGACTGCTCTACCCTCCCCCGCCGACTGCCTGCAGCCAGGCAGGTTTATCGATAGCGAGCATCCGGCCATCGCCGCCACGGCCGGTTCAGTTGCCGATCCGGCCGGCGATGAGTTGAAAACTGCGGTCGCCCTTTACTACCTGGTGCGGGACACCATCCGCTATAACCCTTACCGGGTGGATACCTTCCCTGCGGCCTACCTCGCCAGTGCCACCCTGGCCGCGGGAGAGGGCTGGTGCGTTACCAAGGCCCTGCTGCTGGCGGCGCTGTGTCGAGCGGCGAGAATTCCCGCCAGGGTGGGCTACGCCGATGTGCGCAACCACCTCTCAACCGCGCGCCTGCGCCAGGCGATGCAGACTGACGTGTTTTACTTTCACGGCTATACCTCGATCTACCTGGATGGCCGCTGGGTGAAAGCCACGCCGGCCTTCAATATCGAACTGTGCCGGAAATTCGGCCTCGCGCCGCTGGAATTCAACGGGCTGGAAGACAGCCTGTACCACCCCTTCGACCTCGCCGGTAACCGCCACATGGAATACCTGAACGAACGGGGGGACTACTTCGACCTGCCCTTCGAGGAGCTGATGGCCGTCATGAGGGAGAAATACCCGGTGATGTTCGGCGCCGATGCTGCAGGCACAAACCCGCTAGCCTCCAACTGGGACGCGGAGGTGGATGCCGAGGTCGGTCGCTGAGGCCGTACCGGGCTGGCGCGGGGTTCCCGGTTGCCGCTTCCGGCCATACCTCAGGGTGTGCGCGTGCCCAGGGTAAGCACCGTCGCGGCCGCCAGCAGGGCCCACAGAAGCTCCTGCGCGTAACTGCCCAGCAGCAGCATGCCGGCGGTCACCGCGGTTACCGTGATCAGCTGCTCCACCGGCAGGCGGCTGGAAGCGGCGGGTTCGCGCTCCCGTCGCTGCAGCAGGTCGCGGGTAATGCGGTATTCGATGAAACGGGCGTGAGTCATGGTAGCTCTCCTGTGCCAACTGGTACGCGTGCATGATCTCTCCCGATCAGGGCCGCAACGATCTGTCCAGTTTTCGACCCGGTCGAAAAAGCGACAGGTGACAGGCCCCGTGAGGGCCAGGTAGCCCGGCTGGCAATTCGTTGATCTGGCTTAAGCACGGGCAGCGCCCGCTGGACTATCCTGACAATCAGCTTCACAACCAGACTGTGACAAACGAGATTCTCGCCCAATGACCACGACCATGCCGACCCTGAGTCCCGCCGCGCCGCGCCAACCACTGCCGCTGGAGCGGCTCTATCGTCACTGCGACCCGGCGCAGCTGCCCTTCGACTCCAGCGCCGAGTTGGAACCACTGGCCGCGCACCTGGGCCAGGACCGGGCGGTGCAGGCGCTGGAGTTCGGCCTGCAGATCCCCCACGAGGGCTACAACATATTCCTGCTGGGCAGCACCGGGGTGGGCAAGCGCGAGCTGCTGGACGGCGTCCTGGGGGGATTGCTGGCGAATGCCGCCGAGCCCCGCCGGGCGGAGCCCTCCGACTGGTGTTACGTCAACAACTTCGAATCGCCCGACCGCCCTGTCGCCCTGCGCCTGCCCAGGGGCAAGGGCTGCCAACTGCGCGAGGACTTGAATCGCGCGGTGGAGGAATTACTGGGCGTGCTCCCGTCCACCTTCCAGAGCGACGAATACCAGGCGCGGGTACAGGAGTTGGGCGAGCAGTTCCAGGAGCGCGAAAAGGAGTCGTTCCAGGCCCTTGGCGAAAGGGCTGCAGCGGCGGGCATTGCCATGATCCAGACGCCCAGCGGCTATACACTCGCGCCGATGAAGGAAGGGGAAATCATCACGCCCCAGGCATTCGAGGCCGAACCCGAGGAGGAAAAGAAGCGGGTGCTGGCGGTGATCGAGGAACTGAAACAGGAACTGAAGGCCATTGTGCGGCAACTTCCCGGCTGGAAAAAGGACAGTCGCAATGCCTTCAAGGAGCTGAACAGGGAATTCAGCAAGCTGGCGATAGACCCGGTGATGAATGAACTCAAGGAGAGTTACCGGGAGTTTCCCGCGGTCGTCGCCCACCTCGACGCGGTGCACGCGGATGTGCTGGATGAGGCCGAGGCCTTCACCCGGATACAGGAGGATTCCGCCATCCCGGATAACATGAAAAACCGGGTGAAGGAATTCCCCCAGTACCACGTCAACGTGCTGGTGGACAACCGGGAACTGGCGACAGCGCCTGTCATCTACGAGGACAGTCCCGGCTTCGGCAACCTGGTCGGCCGGGTGGAGTACGTATCGCAGATGGGCACCCTGGTGACTGACTTCAACCTGATCAAGCCCGGGGCGCTGCACCGGGCCAACGGCGGTTACCTGATCCTGGACGCCGACAAGCTGTTGACCAGCCCCTTCGCCTGGCCTGCCCTCAAACGTGCACTCAAGGCCCGGGAAATTCGCATCCAGACCATGGAGCA
>CAYTDW010000558.1:0-2797 GCA_964436585.1 uncultured Halioglobus sp.
CGCCTCCGGGTTTGTTGCCGACGGTCGGGCGGCCATTATCAGCGGGCCGCGCAAAGCGGGAAAAACCAGCCTGCTGAGCTATATGCTCTCCCACTCGGATGCCGCGTTCCTGTGCAATGACCGGTTGCTGGTAACGGTGCGGGACCAGGCGGTACATCTGCGCGGCATGCCCACCATTGTATCCATCAGGGACTGCACGATTGAACTTTTTCCGGGCATGCTCGACTCGATCGAGCGGAACCGCTTCACCACCCGGTCCACCATGGCCGAGACGCGCCAGCCGGACGCTCCTCCCTGCGGCCCGCCCAAGGACGGACGCTTCGGCCTGTCCCCCCGTCAATACTGTGCGCTGACTGGCAGCAAACCGGCGCAGTCGGCAACTGCCGCACTGCTGCTGTTACCGCGCCAGACCGGACGTCCCGGTGGTCTCGAGCTGCGACTGCTCGATCCGGCTGAAACCCGCCGCCAGTTGGCTCACTGCCTGTTCGAACATATCGGGCCGGATCGACTCTCCGCTGCGTTTACCCATACACCCAACGGCGCGCAGGCTGTACAGGTCCAGGATGATGACGCCCTGTGCGCTGCGCTCGCCACCCGCCTGAGGTGCTATGAATGTGTGCTGGGTACCGATACCTACCGCTGCGATACCGGCGCCAGGCGCGTGCTGCAATTATTGCAGGGCGAGGGCTCACTGCCCCGGGTCGACCCCGCCCACCGGTCCGCAGGGGCCTGACAGTGAACAATACGCCACGCCTGCCTGCTCACAAAGTGGTGTCCGGCCTTATGCGCGCATTACTGCACGATGATGTCGCGGCAGTGCGGCGGATACTTACCCGGCCGGATATGGATTTCATGGCTATGTGTGACCTGCTGGAAAAGAGCAGGCTCGCCGGCTACCTCTTCACCCTTATCACAGACAGCGAGTGGGTCGCGTTATTTCCCCCCTGGGCGCTCGACCGGCTGGCGGCAGGCTATCAGCGGCAAGTAGCGAAAAACACCGCCAATCTTGCACTCCTGCAACAGCTGGTGATTCTGTTTCGGGAAGTCCCGATCCCCTTTGTAACGATGAAAGGACTGTACCTGGCGCAACATTTTTTTGGCGACATCCGTCGGCGTTTCATGTCGGACGTCGACATCCTGGTTCACGGCGACGACCTCGAGGCAGCTTTGGCGGCCGTGGCGCGGCTGGGCCTTTATCCGTCTGCCGGCATACGGGTTGATCCACACAATCCGGTCTGGGGAATACACGCGGTGGAGGTCCGGGGAGAAGCAGGTACCCTGGATATACACCACGCTATTCGCAGGTTGCCGAATATCCACTTTGACTATGACAGCCTGTGGGAGAACGCGACGGAATTTACGATAGGAGAAACCAGCCTGGTCTCCTTGTGTGATACGGACACGCTGCTGATAGCCGCCGTGGGGCTGGGTGCGGATATCCAGAACAGTCACCACAGTCTGCGCAAGATATGGGACATTTACATGATGTTGCGGCAACTGGACCAGTCCGTCGACTGGGCTGCTTTTTTTGCCGTGCGGCAACGGGAGGGGAGCCTGAAACTGGTACTGAATGTTTTCGCGTTTTGCCTGTTGCTACTGGACGCAGGGGATGACTGCCCGGTGGTACAGCGGGCGATGTCCACCCACGAACGGCTGATCCTGATCAAAAGCGCAGAAGCGGCTGAGGCGGTTTTTCTCAGGAAAAGACAACATCTCGCGAACAGGTTGTTGTTCTCTCGACTTCTGCCGGTGTCGCCATTGTTCTACTGGCTGCGTTGGCTGATCACGCTGCCCGTCAGGGTGTGGCACTATCGGCGGGCGATGCCGGTAAACTGATTTGAAATGATCTATATCTGGATACGAAAAACGCTCGACTGGCAGGACGAAGCCGCATTTCGCGCGCAGCTGCCGCCTCACCTGATAGAGCCGGTCGACCTCTGGAACGACTGCTTCAAGCTCCCCTTCCACCTGTTTCGGGACAGGCTGCGGCAGATCGCTGCCCTCAACCACGCCCGCGTCGAGGGTGTTATATGCGCACATTGGGACGCCATTCCCGAGGGCGCACTGGTCGTGCCTGTGGACGATGACGACTGGTTCGCCCCCACCCTGGGCACAAGCCTGGCGGGGGAAGTGGAACGCGGGTATGCGGCCTTTTTCTGGCCGAGCCAGTTCCTGCAGGTACCGCTGGACTGGCGCCACGAGATCGGGCGGATTCGACGCCGAATTTTTCCCGCCACGCGGCCCGTCTGGCTGTGCACGACCAATAATTACGCCATGTTGAAACGCCCTGGCGTGCGCCCGCTGCTGGAGCAGCACGTCGCGGCAAGCCGCTGGTATCTGGCGAATATGGACACCCGCATAAAAAATATCCAGCAACCCCTCAGCCTGATGAACCGCAGCCTGGCCTCAACTACCGCAATGGACCGCAAGCGCGGACCCCTGGCAAGGCAGAAAATGCTGCTGGCATGCCATCGCTACCGCCGTATTTACAGCAGACCGGCCAGCGCAGAGTTGGCGTGGTCGCAGCCCTACCGGGAGATGATGTCCGGATTGATGGAAGAGCTGCTGTAGGTCAGGGCTGCACTGACCTTGCTGTAGGCCGGCGTCTGCACCAGCACGGGGACGAGGTGGGACATGTTGCGCTGCAAAAAATCCAAGCTGAAGTTGGCTGTTTTTGATGAAGTGAATTGGCGAAGCGCAGGCTAAGTGCTTGATCTGGTTAGAGTTTGCAAGTAATTCAGGTTCTTTGTGGATAACTTTGTTGATATCCCCCCGCAACCTGCTTCCAAACCGCATG
>CAYTDW010000559.1:0-2791 GCA_964436585.1 uncultured Halioglobus sp.
GTCCCCGCCGATCACGACGCTGTTGCCGCGGCGCACCGAGAGAATGGTCGTACCCCTGAACTGTTCCACGCTGGTTCTCCTGCTGTCTTTAGTGGGTTATGGGGAGCCGGTCGCGGAAAATCAAGTTCCTCAGGCGATATTCAGGGCGCCGTGCGCTTGAGCAACAGCGAGTCGATGTCCTGTGCCGCCATCAGGCTCTTGGCCCGGGTCATCTCGGTGTGGGAGTTGTAGGGGCCAAGGTAGACCCGGAACCAGTGGCCGGTGTCACTGTCGCTCTCCTCGACGTTGGGTTGCAGTCCCAGCAGCAGGAGCTCGGCCCGGCGCCGGTCGGCGTCCTCCCGCTGGCGGAACGAGCCCGCCTGCAGCAGGTAGGACTCCTCTGCCGCGCCGGCGGGCGGCGTCGTCACCTCCGCCGGCTCTACCGTGCCGTCCAGGGTCTGCTCCGGCAGCATGGTGTAAAAATCGAAACGCGGCTTGGGCGGTTCGGCGGGTACGCTCGCCACGGGCGCTGCTTCCGGCCCGGGGGTGGGCGCGTCGCCCGGGGGCAGTGTGTACAGGTACCCCAGGAAGCAGAGAAAGACCCCGCTCAGCAGGCCGGCGAAATAACTGCGCACCCCGCGGCCGGGGCGCGAATCCGTTGCTGCCCGCACCGATCCACCCCGGCGTTGCTGCGCCGTCCTTTTGGTTGCCGGCGCCTTTGCGCCCGCTGCCCTGCCCTTGGCGAAGTCTCGTGCCATGGTTTACATCGTCTCCGGGGCAGTCACGCCCAGCAGGCCCAGGCCATTGGCGATGACCTGGCGCACGGCCTGGCACAATGCCACCCGGGCATTGCGCAACCCCGGCTCATCGACCAGTACCTTGTGGGCGTTGTAGCAGGTGTGGAAATCGCCGGCCAGCTCGCGCAGGTAGGTCGCCACGCCATGGGGTTCACTGGCGGCGGCGGCATTTGTGACGATCTCGGGGTAGCGGTCCAACTGGCGCAAAAGCGCTTTTTCATGCTCTTCAGACAATTCTCCCAGGTGATCCAGGGCGGCTTGCAGGCTCCACTCCCAGCCCTGCTCGGCGAGTTTGCGCATCACACTGCAGGCCCTGGCGTGGGCGTACTGGACATAATAGACCGGGTTGTCGTTGCTCTGGGAGAGGGCGAGGTTGATATCGAAGGTCAGTTGGGAACTCGCCGAGCGCGCCGCCAGGAAGAAACGGGTCGCGTCCCGTCCCACCTCGTCGATCAGGTCCCGCAGGGTGACGTAGCTGCCCGCCCGCTTGGACAGTTTGACCTCCTCCCCGTCCCGCATCACTGTCACCATCTGGTGCAGGACGTAATCGGGCCACCCGGCGGGAATGCCGCACTCCAGTGCCTGCAGGCCGGCCCGTACCCGGGTGACAGTGCTGTGGTGGTCGGCGCCCTGCTCATTGATGACCCGGGTAAAACCCCGGTTCCACTTGTTCAGGTGGTAGGCCACGTCCGGCACGAAATAGGTATAGCCACCGTCGCTCTTGCGCATCACCCGGTCCTTGTCATCGCCGAACCGGGTCGTGCGCAGCCACAGGGCGCCGTCCTGCTCGAAGGTGTGCCCGCAGGCTACCAGGCGCTTGACCGCGGCCTCCACTGCGCCGTCTTCATAGAGCGATGACTCCAGGAAATAGTTGTCGAAGTAGACCGCGAAGGCCTGCAGGTCCAGGTCCTGCTCACGCCGCAGGTAGGCCACTGCGAAGTCGCGTATGCTCTCCAGGTTATCCGGGTCGGCTGCCCCGCTGACATGGCGGTCGGTGGCATCGATGCGGTCGCCGCGCAGGTAAGCCCTGGCGACATCCTGAATGTAATCCCCGCGGTAGCCATCCGCAGGCCAGCCGGGATTATCCGGCCCCAGGCCCCTGCAGCGGGCCTGCACTGACAGGGCGAGGTTGCTGATCTGCTGGCCCGCGTCGTTGTAATAGAATTCCCGGGTAACGTCCCAGCCGGTGGCAACCAGCAGGCGGCAGATACAATCGCCCACCGCCGCGCCGCGGCCGTGCCCGACGTGCAGGGGGCCGGTCGGGTTGGCTGACACGAACTCCACCTGAACTTTGCGGCCCGCCCCGGTGTTGGAGGTGCCATAGGTCCCTGCCTGTTCCAGGACCCGCTGGATAACCGCCTGGCTGCTGGCACCGGAAAGGAAGAAGTTGATGAAGCCCGGCCCCGCGATCTCTGTGCGCGCAATAAATCCGGCATCCGGCAGGGCCGCGCAGATCTGCGCCGCCAGGTCCCGGGGTTTTTTCCCGGCCGCCCTGGCCAGGCCGAGGGCGACATTGCTGGCAAGGTCGCCGTGGGCGGGGTCGCGGCTGCGGTCGATCTGCACCTGGATGGGAATATCGGCGGGCAAGTGACCCTGTGCCACCAGCGTGTCCAGCGCCTGCAGGATAAGCCGGGTAAGTTGTTCCTTCATTGCGCGGGGAGATACCTGGGTTACTTCAATAGGTGGCCGGACAGCAATGCCCGTCGACCGGCCATTATCCTTATAAGTCCGCGCCGTGGCTAGAGCGTGACTCCCCGCCGCGGCGCGGCTTCAGTACAGGTCCTGGGGATCGACATCGATGGACCATTTCAGGCCCCGGCGGGCGGGGGTTGCCTCCGCCTGCGCGACCAGAAGGTCGGCGGCAAGCTGCGCCGCGCGACGATCCCCTGCCAGCAGGATCAGCTGGTAGCGGAATTTCCCCGCCCGCCGTTGCATGGGCGAGGGCAGGGGGCCGATCATCCGGGCGCCGGCTGGCAGGCCCGGCTGGACCCGGTCCCGCACCGCCCGCAGGAATG
>CAYTDW010000560.1:0-2781 GCA_964436585.1 uncultured Halioglobus sp.
ATCGCAGTGCTCGAGGCCGAATTCAACGCCTACGAGATGGTGGCCGGCCACATCAGCCGCTGGCGGGAGCGTGAACGTCTTGGCAAAGGATAAGAAAGGCTCGGACGACCGGCAGAAATCCATACCCACCTCGCGGGTGGGCCGGCTGGCGCGGGTCGCGCGCATGGCGGGCGGCGTTGCCGGTGGCATGCTGGCCGAGGGCACCCGGCAGCTGCGGGCCGGCAATCGCCTGAAGGCCCGGGATCTGCTGCTGACCCCTGCCAACGCCAGGCGAGTGGCGGATCAGCTGGCCACCATGCGCGGCGCCGCCATGAAAGTGGGGCAGATCCTGTCCATGGACACCGGTGATTTCCTGCCGCGGGAGCTGGCGGATATTCTCGCCCGGCTGCGCTCGGATGCGCGCTACATGCCCACCCAGCAGTTGCACAAGGTCATGGCCGACGCCTACGGGCCCGAGTGGGAACAACTGTTCTACGGCTTCGAGACCAGGCCGCTGGCGGCCGCCTCGATCGGCCAGGTGCACAGGACGCTGGCGCCGGATGGCCGGGAAATCGTGCTCAAGGTGCAGTACCCGGGTGTGGCTGCCAGCATCGACAGCGACGTGGACAATATCGCCGCCCTGTTGCGCATGTCCGGCCTGCTGCCTGCCGAGCTCGATATCAGGCCCCTGCTTAAAGACGCCAAGCACCAGTTGAAGGACGAGGCGGACTATCACAAGGAGGCGCAGTTCCTGCAGGCCTTCGGTGACCTGCTGCGGGATGACGAGCGTTTCCTGGTGCCCGAGGTGCTACCGGAACTGACCCGCCGCACGGTGCTGGCCATGACCTATGTCAGCGGCAAACCGATCGAGACCATCGTCGAACTGCCCCAGGCCGAGCGGGACCGGGTCATGACGGCGCTGGTGGAGCTGATGTTCAGGGAGTTATTCGAGCTGCGCATGGTGCAGACCGATCCCAATTTCGCCAATTACCAGTACCGGGCCGCTACTGGTCAGATCGTGTTGCTCGATTTTGGCGCGACCCGTCGCTTCAAGGCGACCTTCGTCAACGGCTACTGCAAGCTGCTGGCCGCCGCATTGACGGGGGATGAGGACAAGCTGGTGACTGCGGCGGAGCGCATCGGTTACGCCATGGGGGATGAGGACAGCGAATACCGCGCGCTGGTGCTGCAGTTGTTCCTGCTGGCGCTGGAGCCCCTGCGCCACGAGGGAATCTACGATTTTGCCCGCAGCGACATGGCGCGGCGCATGTCGCTTCTCGCGGAGCAGGTGGCGGAATTCCGTGATTTCTGGCGGGCGCCGCCCACCGATGCAATGTACTTCCACCGCAAGCTCGGCGGCATGTTCCTGCTGGCCAGCCGGGTGAAGGCGCGGGTCGACGTGAACCGGCTGGTCAGGCAGTTTATCTAGTCTTTTTTCCAGCCGCGGCCTTTTTCTTCGGCACAGCCTTCTTTTTCAGCACAGGCTTTTTCTTCGGCGCAGCCTTTTTTGCCGGCGAACTTTTTTTCTTCGCGACCTTCCTCTGCGACGCTGGTGCGACTGCCCCGGCTGTAAGCGCCCGCGCCGCCTCGCGCAATTCCTCGAAAGACGCCTGCAGGCAATCCGCATAGAAAGCCGGGTCCGGCAACATGTCCCGGCAGGCGGTGAACGAGAGGGTCACCGAGCCGCGCTTTTCCTGCACCGTGCTGTAGACCACATGGAATAGCCCGACATTGGGCAACAGGGGTCCGAGACTCATCGAGCGCACCAGCGCCGCCCCGCACAGGTAGAGCTGGACCGGCGCTCCCGGCACATTGGTGACGATCGTATTGAACACGGTGCTGGCCTCCGCCAGGCCGGTAGCGGCGGCGGTGCGGATCGCCAGTGACAGCACATTGCCGGGCATGACGTCGGAGAGATCCACCGCGAAACGCGGGCCCAGGGCCTGGGCATAGGCCTTCGCCGACAGGGCTTCCCTGTGCACGGCCGCCAGTCGCTCCAGCGGATTCTCGATGTCCGTGCGCAGGCTCACGTTCATGAAGCCCACCATATTGCCCCCGGCGGAGCGCTCTTCCGCCGAGCGCACATCGATGGGGCAACCCGTCACCAGGCTCTTGTCCGGAAGTTCCCCCTTGCTGTCCAGGTAGCGGCGCAGGCCGCCGGCGACGATGGTCAGCATCACGTCATTGACGGTAGTGCCGGGCTGGGTGTTCTTGATATTGCGTATGTCGGTAAAGTCGAAGCTGCGGGCTTCCACCACCCGGTGGCGGGAGATCTTGCCCTGGAAGCGCGTCCTGGGCTTGTCACCCAGGGCGTGGAAACTTGCCTCCTCCCGGCCCCGGCGGATGCGCATGAAAGCGGGGCCCGCCTGCTTGACGATGTCGAGCACCTGCCCCGGCTTGCGCCAGATATCGACGTAGGCCCGGGCGAGCATGCCCAGGGTAGACGGCTGCTCCACGATCCAGGGCGGCGCCTTGCCGTGGTCGCGGGTTGCGGGTGTCAGGTCGTGCATGATATTCATGAACTGGGTGCCGGTGGCACCGTCCATCGCGCAGTGGTGGACCTTCATCAGCATGGCGAAACAGCGCGGCGGGATGCCCTCGATATTGTTGAGCCCCTCGATGATATAGATCTCCCACATGGGCTTGTCCCGCCGCAGGGGAGTGGCGTGGATGCGGGCGGTCAGGATGCACAGCTGGCGCCAGTCACCCGGCTTGGGCAGGGCGATGTGGCGCACGTGGTATTCGAGGTCGAAGTCGGGGTCTTCCACCCAGTAGGGTCGACCCAGGCCGTAGGGCACAAAG
>CAYTDW010000561.1:0-2776 GCA_964436585.1 uncultured Halioglobus sp.
CTCGCCTCGCCCGCGGGGCTGGTTCAGCCCGGGACGGCTGTTGCTGGAATCCACCTATCCCCTGGGCCTGCTGCGCTGCTGGACCTGGATCGACCTGGACCTTTATGCCCTGGTCTACCCGCAACCTGTGGCCTCGCCGGAGCTGCCTGGTCTGGCCAGCGACCGGCCAGACGGGGCGGCTGTGGAGGTTCTGGGAAGTGACGACTTTTACGGCTTCAGGGATTATCGCCAGGGCGACTCGCCGCGCCAGATCCACTGGAAGGGGCTGGCCCGGGGCCAGGGCGTGCAGACCAAGCAGTACGGTGCCTATGCCAGTCGCAGCGTATGGCTGGACTGGGAGATGTTTCCAGGCCTGGGCACGGAGCAGCGGCTGTCGCACCTGTGCTACTGGGCACTGGAATTCGACCGGCAGGAGGAGGAGTACGGCCTGCGCCTTCCCGGCCTGGCAATCGAGCCCGGACTCGGCGAACGCCATCGCGACGGGGTGCTGCAGGCGCTGGCCCTGTATGGTATCGAGGCGCGACGGCGGTGAAGCCTGACCAGCAGATACCCCGCAATGCGCTGGCGTGGATCGTCGTCAGCCTGTTCACACTGGTCGCACCGCACGCCGGGCGGATTCCCCTCTGGGTGCTCGCGGTTTATGTGTTTGCCGCACTGTGGCGGATCATGGTCTACCGGGGGCGCTGGTCCTATCCCGGTCGCGCGGTAAAAGCCGGGCTGATTCTCGCCAGTTTTGCGGGGATTTACTTCAGTTTTGGCTCGGTCATCGGCCTGGAGCCCACGGTCGCGCTGTTGCTCACGGCCTTCGCCCTCAAGCTGATCGAGCTCGCCCAGCGCAAGGACGGCTATGTCCTGCTGTTCCTGGGCTATTTCATCTGCATCACCGAATTCCTGTTCAGCCAGGAACTCCCCATGGTGCTCTATTCGCTGCTCAACGTGACCCTGCTCACCACTGCCCTGGTGGCCATGCACAGGCCAGGTGAAGACCAGTTCAACCGCAAGACGATACGACTTGCGGCGGTGATGCTGCTGCAGGCGCTGCCACTGATGCTGGTCCTGTTCTTCCTGTTCCCGCGCATCGGCCCCCTCTGGTCGGTGCCAATCAAGAGTCACACGGCGAAGACGGGCGTCAGCGATTTCATGAAGCCCGGGGATATTTCCAGCCTCGGCAAATCCGATGCGGTCGCCTTCCGGGCCCAGTTCGAGGGCGATATCCCGGAGCCCTCGGGGCTCTACTGGCGCGGCCTGGTTTTCAGCAAACTGGAGGAGGGTGCCTGGCGCAGTCTGCGTTACTACGATGTGCCCCCCGAGGAGCGCAGGCCCCGGCCGGTTGAGACCACGGGCGAGCCCTTGAAATACCAGGTCATCATGGAGCCGACCCAGCAGAACTGGCTGTACAGCCTGCGCTATGCCAGGCCCGGCTCCGGCGGCGTCATGACCAGCCCCGAGTACGTGCTGTTCTCCCCGACAGAGCTGGAGGACCAGCGCCTCTACCATGTCGAGAGCTGGCCCGAGGCGGTGCTGGAGCCAACCCTGTCACCCTGGCGGCGGGAACTGGAGTTGCGGCTGCCAGCGGGGGAGAATCCAGCGGCGCAGGCCCTCGCCGGGGAGCTGCGCGCCCAGGCGGGCAGCGATGAGGCCTTTGTGGACGCGGTCCTGGCCAGGTTCACCCGGGAGGCCTTCGTGTACAGGCTGGACCCGCCGCTGCTGCCCCAGACAAACCCGGTGGACGCCTTCCTGTTCCAGACCCGGGCGGGCTTTTGCGAGCACTACGCGGCGGCGTTCGTGGTGCTGATGCGGGCGGCAGGCGTGCCGGCGCGGGTGGTGGCCGGCTACCAGGGCGGCGAGGTCAACCCGGTCAACCGCACCGTCATTGTGCACCAGTTCGATGCCCATGCCTGGGCTGAAGTGTGGCTCGCGGGCAAGGGCTGGGTGCGGGTTGATCCCACGGCGGCTGTTTCACCGGACCGGATCGAGTGGGGCCTGGAGCGCGCAATGGCCGCGGAGGGCGGCTTTCTCAGTGACTCACCCCTGTCGCTGGTGCGCTATCGCAGCATCGCCTGGGTGAATACGCTGCGCCTGCGCTACGATGCGCTCACCTGGCGCTGGCAGAGTTTTGTCACGGGTTACAATCGCGACCGGCAATTCCAACTGCTGAACGATGTACTGGGGGGCATCAGCGTGCGCAAGTTCCTGCTGCTGTTGTTCGGCACCTGGGTGCTGGTGCTGGTGCCCGTGGCGTGGAGCCTGCTGCGCCGGCGCGGTGCGGCGGCGAAGCGTCCCTGCGACCTGTACTACCTGCAGTTCTGTGAGCGCATGGCCGCCGTCGGCTTTGTCCGCGCCCCGGGCGAAGCCGCTGCCGGCTATGCCGCAAGGATTGCGCTCGCAGTGCCTTCGATCGCGGGCGAGGTCCGGGAGATAACCCGCCTCTATTCGGAGCTGGCCTACGGGGCGCCGGGGTCCGACCCCCGATTGCTGGGCCAGCTCAAAGGGGCGGTTGCCGCATTCCGCCCGGGGCAGACAATGCGCTTTGGCCGCGATGCCGGGCAGGCGGGCGATCCGCGCCATGTTGCCTGATAGCGCGGGAGTGTTTTTCTCCAGCTAAAAAAAACCCCGCGATGCGGGGTTTTCAGCCGCCGTCGATGATCAGGCGCGAACCTGGTCGATCTGCACCGCGGCAATTCGCTTGCCTTCCTCGGCGCTTTTCTGGAACTCGACTATCTGGTCGAAGTTCATGTAGCGGTAGATTTCATCGGACATGGCGTCGAGGTCCCGG
>CAYTDW010000562.1:0-2769 GCA_964436585.1 uncultured Halioglobus sp.
CTTCATCAAGCTCAATACCGCGCTCACCGAGGAAAAAAATGTGCTGGAGGCGGTGGAGCAGCTGATCCGGCGTTACGGCCTCAGCTATGTGGAGAGCCGGGCGGTGGTGCTGCTCGATATCGTCGAGTTCTCCCTGTACACACCTTTCGAGCAGGCCAGCCAGCTGAACAGCCTCTCCTACTCGCTGAATTCCGCCTACAACAAATTGCTGGCGCAGGGGATTGAGGTCAATTTCGCCCGCACCACTACCGGCGATGGCTACTACATCTGGAACCGGGATCTCGGTCCCGCCGCGAACCAGGATCTGTTCTACTTCATGTTGCTGGTGGTGGCGGACAACTCGGTGGCAAGGGCGGCTTCCCGTGGCAATACTGTACCCGTCATCCGCACCGCCTACCACATCGGTGGCCACTATGAGCTGTACCAGGCGGAGGGCGTCAACCCCACGGTATTCAGCTACATCGTCGGCGATGTCACTATCGAATTGGCCCGCATGGTTGATCTCGCCCAGGCCCATCAGGTGTTGATAGGCGATTTTCATTGCGAAAGCCCCAGCTGGAAACCCGTGGGCGACGCCCAGGCCACCACCCGGGCAGCCCCGATGGTAGCCACCCCGGCCTTTATCAGCGCCTGCAACAGGGGGCTACCCGCCCTGCAGGGCACCCAGCTTTCGGGCAAGTCCATCAGTGCGCTGGGTTGTCATCTCACCGAAGGCGCGGATCGGCAGGACAAGAGCGGCCCCCGGCGCTTTCGCATCGTCGACAAGCACGGGCTGTCACGCCATGCCTACAACCTGCAGATAGCGATCGAACTGGAAGGGCAGAGCCTGGCGCTGGGGCTGGATGACAGGCGCCTGCCGCACCGCGGCACCAGCCCTGACAGCGGCGTCGAACGCGAGCGCCAGGGCGGCTCCGCGCCCAGCCCCGAGGAGCTGTTCGACGACCTGGCGGTGTTGCTGAAGAAGCGCGGCAACAAAGTGATGACCGAGGATTGACTGGTTTACCCGTGGCGGTGGCGGCGGCCGGGCCCGGTGACGTCCCGCTGGCGTCTGCCCTGGCCGCTCAGCTTGGGGTTGTGCTGGCCCCCACCGGCACCGACCCCGCCCGCTGTGAGAACTTTGCCGTGTTGCTGGTGGTGAGTGACGAGGTGTTCGCCCTGCGGCAGACACCGGCGCTGACAGTGGCTCCCCTCCCCGCTGCAAACAAAAGAAAATCGGGCAGGCCCGCCGCGGGGCGGGGTCTTCCCGGTCCCGTGACGGTGGACTTCGGCAGCGACGCCATGCGCCACCGGCGCCGCTCCGGGCACAACGAGCTGCTTGGCAGGGCGGTGGGTCTCACCGGCGGGCGGCACCTGCGGGTACTCGACGCCACTGCCGGGCTCGGTCGGGACAGCTTTGTGCTGGCCGATATGGGCTGTGCGGTTACCCTGTGTGAACGCGAACCGGTGCTTGCCGCGATGCTGGCACAGGGCCTGCAGCTGGCGCTCGCCCGCGGCGATGAGTGGCTGCGCCAGGTGGTACAGCGCATGCGCCTGTTCCCGGGCGATGCGCGCGACCCGGCGGCGATGCCAGCGGGCCCGGCGGATGTGATTTATCTCGATCCGATGTTTCCCGCGCGGGACAAGAGCGCGGCCGTGAAAAAGGAGATGGCGCTGTTGCAGGCGCTGCTGGCATCCACCGACTGGCAGCAGGATGCCCAACAGCTGTTGCTGTGGGCGCTGGACCAGGATGTCGCCAGGGTCGTCGTCAAGCGCCCCCCCGGAGCCCCGTATCTGGCGGAACGCCAACCCTCCCACAGCATCGCCGGCAAGGCGGTGCGCTTCGATGTCCACGTGCGCCGCGCTTTAAAGGGATTATATGAGTGAGGAGGTACACAGGCATGACACAGCACAAAACCACCGCACTGGTCACCGGCGCTTCGGCGGGGCTGGGCGCAGAGTTCTGCCGCCAGCTGGCGGATCGCTGCGAGGTGATCATCGCGGTGGCCCGACGCGGCGAGCGGCTGGCCCAGCTGCGGGATGAACTGGCCGGGCGCGCACAATTGCATCCCATCGAGGCGGACCTCACCACGATCGAGGGGGTGGCGCGGGCTGTGGAGGCCCTGCGCCAGTTGGGCCCGGTGGACTACCTGGTCAACAACGCGGGTTTCAGCACCTACGGTTTTTTCCCGGATGTCGGCATAGATGGCCAGCGTGACATGGTCAGCCTGCATATCGATGCGACTATCACCCTGTGCCGCGCCGCCATCCCGTTCATGCGCGAGCGCGGGGGCGGCCACATCATCAACGTGTCATCGGTGGGCGCCTTTCTACCCGGCAAGGGTCTCGCCGTGTACGGCGCCAGCAAGGCCTTCCTGAACTTTTTCTCGCTGGCCCTGCAGGAGGAGCTGGCAGGTACCGGCATCGAGGTACAGTCACTGTGCCCGGGCTACACCCACACGGAATTCCATCAGCAGATCGAGCGCGAGGGTTTCAACAAGACCCGGATACCCGCGGCGATGTGGCAGCAGGCGGATGCGGTGGTGGCAGCCAGCCTGGCGGCACTGGGCAGCGGCCGGGTGCTGGTCGTGCCGGGGGAGGACTACCTGAAACTGGCCCGCGACGGTTACCAGCGCCAGCTCGACGCGCTGTAGCCGGTAAAGCTCCGGCGTTGCGGCAGCTTATCCGGTCGCGGGCAGCAACAGGCGCTGCAGGATCCCCCGGTAGATCGCCGCCAGCCGCGGCAGGTCCGCCGCCAGTACCACCTCGTTGAGTTTATGGATGGTGGCGTTG
>CAYTDW010000563.1:0-2767 GCA_964436585.1 uncultured Halioglobus sp.
GGTCACCACGTCGCAAACCTCGAGGAAGCGATCGATGGCCGCCGTGCCGTCAAGCGCGGCGACGACAGACCAGTCGGCGCACTGCAGGGCGCCGTCTTGCGCCGCATCTGTCATGACCGCCACCTTCAGTCCCAGGGCCTGCGCAGCCCCGCACAGGTACATGGCCAACTGGCCGCCACCAATGATACCCAGGCATGCGCTCATAGGAACGCCCTCCGCGCCGCGCAGTATTTAGACAGCCATGGCGCAACGGCACTCTTTGCTGAATTCGCCATTAAATTGATCTCCAGTACACACGAGGCGCCTATGATAGGCCGCGAGACCATTCAGACAATTCGAATCTTCTCCGACTATAATTCGTGAATTACGAAGTATCAGAAAATGTGTATTAGGGCAGGGGAAACAGCTAAAGTTAGCGGCGCAAAGCCTCGAAGGCTCCTGGACAAGCCCTGGAAACCCGGCCCAAAATTGAACGTAAATTCATTAAAAACAGACAGTTCTGATCACACGCCCATGATGCAGCAGTTCCTGCGCATCAAGGCGAAGCACCCCCGCGACCTGTTGTTCTACCGCATGGGCGATTTCTACGAGCTGTTCTACGACGACGCCAGGAAGGCCGCACAGCTGCTGGATATCACCCTCACCGCCCGGGGCAAGTCGGCGGGGGAGCCCATTCCCATGTGCGGCGTGCCCTACCACGCCGCCGAGGGCTACCTGGCCCGGCTGGTGAAGGCCGGTGTCTCCGTGGCCATCGCCGAACAGATCGGCGATCCAGCCACCAGCAAGGGGCCGGTGGACAGGCAGGTGGTGCGGGTGGTGACCCCCGGCACCCTGTCGGACGAGGCGCTGCTGGACGACCGCCTGGATAATCTGTTGCTCGCCGTGTGCCAGCAGCACCACAACTTCGGCATCGCCTACCTGGATCTCAGCACCGGCCGTTTCCGGGTGCTGGAAGTGAACGGCGAGGAAGCGCTCGCCAGCGAACTGGAACGCCTGGATCCCGCCGAGACCCTGTACCACGAGCATATTTTCCTGCCCGGGATCACCGGCCGGGCGGGCGCCCGCAGCCAGCCCGCCTGGGAGTTCGATAGCGACAACGCCAGGCGCGCCCTCAACAGCCAATTCCAGACCCACGACCTGAAGGGGTTCGGCTGCGATGATCTGCCCCTGGCGATCAGTGCCGCGGGCTGCCTGCTGCAGTATGTGAAGGATACCCAGAGGGGCAACCTGCCCCACATCCGCAGCATGAGTCACGAGAGTCGCGCGAGCAGCGTCATCTTGGACGCGGCCACCCGCCGCAACCTGGAGATCGACGTCAATCTCAGCGGCGGCGATAGCAACACCGTGTTCTCGGTGCTGGACCGCAGTGTCACCGCCATGGGCAGCCGCCTGCTGCGGCGCTGGCTGCACCGCCCGCTGACCGACATCCCGGTCCTCGAGGCGCGCCAGGAAGCCATCGGCGAGCTGTGCCGCAACTATGCCTACGAGGCCGCGCGCGCTGCGCTCAAGCCCATCGGCGACATGGAGCGCATTCTCACCCGGGTGGCCCTGCGTTCGGCCAGGCCCCGTGACCTGACCCGCCTGCAGGCGTCCCTCGAAGCGCTGCCGCAATTGCGCGCTGCCCTCGCCCCGGCGCATTCACCCCGGCTGGCCGCGCTGGGCCGCCTGTGCGGAGAGTATCCCGACCTGTGCGACCTGCTCGGCCGCGCCATTATCGACAACCCGCCCGTGGTTATCCGCGACGGCGGCGTCATCGCCGACGGCTACGATGCCGAGCTGGATGAGCTGCGCCGGCTGAGCAATAACGCCGGGGATTACCTGCTGGATATCGAGCAGCGGGAGCGCCAGGCCACCGGCATTTCCACCCTCAAGGTGGGCTACAACCGGGTCCACGGCTATTACATTGAAATCAGCCGGGGCCAGTCCGACCGGGCGCCGGCGGAATATACCCGGCGCCAGACCCTCAAGAATGCCGAACGCTACATCACCCCCGAGCTCAAGGCGTTCGAGGACAAGGCCCTGTCCAGCAGGAGTCGGGCTCTCAGCCGGGAGAGGTCGCTGTACGAGGAATTACTGGAACGCCTTAACGAGCAGCTGGGCCCGCTGCAGGAATCGGCCGGGGCCGTGAGCGAGGTCGACGTGCTGGCCAACCTCGCGGAGCGCGCGGACAGCCTGCGCCTGTGCCGTCCCCAGTGCTGTGGCGATCAGGTATTCGAGGTCACCGCGGGGCGCCACCTGGTGGTGGAGCAGGTTCTACAGGAACCCTTTATCGCCAACAACACCCTGCTCGATGAACAGCGTCGCATGCTGCTGATTACCGGCCCCAACATGGGCGGCAAATCGACCTATATGCGCCAGAACGCGGTAATAGCGCTGCTGGCGCATATCGGCAGCTACGTGCCGGCGACGGCGGTGCGGCTGGCGCCGATCGACCGCATCTTTACCCGCATCGGCTCCTCCGACGATCTCGCCTCGGGCCGATCCACCTTCATGGTGGAGATGACCGAGACCGCCAACATCCTGCACAACGCCACGCCGCGCAGCCTGGTGCTCATGGACGAGGTGGGGCGCGGCACCAGCACCTTCGATGGCCTCAGCCTGGCCTGGGCCGCGGCGGTTCACCTGGCCAGCACGGTGCAGGCGTTCACCCTGTTTTCCACCCATTACTTCGAGCTCACCAGCCTGCCGCAGTTGTGCCCGACCATGGCCAATGTGCACCTGGATGCCACCGAGCACCAGGACCACGTGGTGTTCCTGCACCACATCC
>CAYTDW010000564.1:0-2743 GCA_964436585.1 uncultured Halioglobus sp.
AGACGAACATGGACCATAAGGTGAGCACTGCCGCGGTGTACAGGACCAGGTAGCACAGGGCCAGCAACCAGCTCTCGTCCCGGGCGGGATCGATGGCCAGCAAACCGGTAATGGCAATCATCTGGGCGGCAGTCTTCACCTTGCCGATGTAGGACACCGCCACCGAGGTGCGCTGCCCCAACTCCGCCATCCACTCCCGCAGGGCCGAGATCACGATCTCGCGGCCGATGATAACGCAGGCTGCCAGGGTGAATAGCACGGTGTCGTGGCGCTCCACCAGCAGCACCAGGGTGACGGCCACCATCAGCTTGTCGGCCACCGGGTCGAGAAAGGCACCGAACGGCGTCATCTGGCCCAGGCGCCTGGCGAGATAGCCGTCGACCCAGTCGGTAACAGCGGCAAGGGCGAAGATGACAGCAGCCACGATCAGGTGCTTGTGGAACGGCAGGTAGAAAACCACCACCAGCACGGGGATCAGGAGTATCCGCAGGATGGTCAACGCGTTGGGTATGTTGATCGGCAAGACGCCGCGCTCCGCTTGAGGCTAGTCACCGATATTATGCAGGTGATCGTAGATTTGTTGGGCCATTGTGGCACTAATACCTGAAACTTTCTTCAGCTCCTCGATATTGGCATTCTCCACTGCCTGGGCGCTGCCAAAATGGCGCAGCAGTTCGCGCCGGCGCTTCGCCCCTACCCCCGCTATGTCTTCCAGCCCCGAACGCTGCCGCGCCTTGTCCCGTCGCGCCCGGTGGCCGGTGATGGCGAAGCGGTGAGCCTCGTCCCGTATCTGCTGGATCAGGTGCAGGGCGGGATGATCGACTCCCAACTGGCACTCGCGCCCGGTGGCGGCGTTGAGCAGGGTTTCAAACCCCGCCTTGCGGCTGACACCCTTGGCCACCCCGATGACTTCGACGCCGGTCACCTGCAAGTCGGCCAGCACCGCCACGGCCTGGCTGACCTGGCCCCTGCCGCCATCGATGAAGAGGACATCCGGCAGCGGCGCCTCGCCGGATTTGAGTCGCTTGTAGCGGCGCTCCAGCGCCTGCTGCATGGCGGCGTAATCGTCGCCCCCGGTAATGCCATCGATATTGAACCTGCGGTAATCCGACTTGCGCGGGCCGCCCTGGTCGAATACCACGCAGGAGGCCACCGTGGCCTCCCCGGAGCTGTGGCTGATATCGAAACACTCCATGCGCTCGGGCAGCGCCGGCAGGCGCAGCAGCTCCTGCAGCGCCTGCAGGCGCTCGAGCACGGACTGGCGCCCGGTAAGGTGGGACGCGAGGTTGGACTGGGCGGTCTGCAACGCCAGTTGCAGCCAGCGCGCGCGGGCGTCGCGCACGCTGCTGCGCAGCCTGACCTGCCGCCCCGCCGCGCTGGACAGGGCCAGGGCCAGGGTGGCCGCATCCTCCGGCGCCTCATTGACCAGCAGTTCGGCCGGCACGGTGCGCGCGCCGCCAAGGTAGTACTGGGGAATAAATGCGCTGAGCACTTCTGCCGGTGTCTCCTGCAGGCGCAGCGGCGGGTAGTAGGTCTTGCTCCCGAGCACCCGGGCACCGCGCACAAACAGCACCTGGACGCAGGCCCTGCCCGCCGCCACCGCCGCGGCCACGATATCCAGGTCACCCTTTACACCCTCGATGCCCTGGCTGGCCTGCACCTGCTGCAACTGGCTGAGCTGGTCGCGGTAGGCGGCCGCTTTCTCGTAGGCAAGCTCGGCCGCGGCCCGCTCCATGTCATCGGCCAGGCGCACCATCAGTTCCTGGGACTTGCCGCGCAGGAACAGCGCTGTGCTCTCGACCTGTTGCGCGTATTCCTGCGGCGTCACCAGCTCGACACAGGGCGCGGTGCAGCGATCGATCTGGTGCTGCAGGCAGGGGCGCGAGCGATTGCTGAAGAAGCTGTCCTCGCACTGGCGCACCTTGAAGACTTTCTGCAGGAAGTGCAGGGACTCGCGCACGGCGCCCGCGCTGGGATAAGGGCCGAAATACTGTCCCTTGCGCCGCTTCGCCCCGCGGTGCAGGCTGAGGCGCGGATACTTGTCCTCGCTGGAAAGGAAAATATAGGGATAGGATTTGTCATCGCGCAGCAGGATATTGTAGGGCGGTTGCTGGGTCTTGATGAGGTTGTGCTCCAGCAGCAGGGCATCCACCTCGGTGGTGGTCACGGTCACCTGGATTTCGTGTATGCGCGCCACCAGCGCCATAGTTTTCTCACTGAGCCCGCTGGCGCGGAAATAGCTGCCCACCCGGTTCTTCAGGTTGCGCGCCTTGCCGACGTAGAGCAATTTGTGCCCGGCGTCATACATCTGGTACACACCCGGGCGGGTGGTCAGGGTCTTGAGGAAAGCCCTGTGGTCGAACTGGCTCACGCCGGCGCACCGTAAATCCGCGGCTCGATTTCCAGGGTCACGCCGAAGGTGTCCAGTACCGAGCGCGCCACCGCGGCGGCAAGCGCCAGCAACTGCGCGCCCCTGTTGTTACCGTAATTGACGATGACCAGCGCGTGCTCGGGATGTATTCCCAGGCCATCGGCGCGATGTCCCCGCCAGCCGCAGTAATCGATCAGCCAGGCGGCGGGCAGCTTCACCCGGGCGTCGGGCTGCGGGTACTGCGGCAAGCCCGGAAAACGCGCGGCGAGGGCCTGCGCCTGCTGCGCCGGCACCACCGGGTTCTTGAAGAAGCTGCCGGCGTTGGGGACCAGGGCGGGATCCGGCAGCTTGCTGCGGCGGATCTCGACCACC
>CAYTDW010000565.1:0-2739 GCA_964436585.1 uncultured Halioglobus sp.
CACCGCCTCGCTGCCCGCCACGTGCTCCGCCAGGGCCACGGTGGCATCATTGCCCGAGGAGATCACGACGCCCCACTCCAGGTCCTGGACGCTCACATCCACGCCCGGCTGTATGTACATCAGCGAGGAACCGGCGAACAGGGGGTTCTGCGACCAGGCGTTCTCGCTGATCACCACCATATCGTCCTTGTGCACACGCCCGGCCGCCATCTCGTTGGCCACCACGTAAGCCGTCATCATTTTGGTGAGGCTGGCCGGAGGCAGCTGCATATCCGCATTGTGCTCCGCCAGTACGGCGCCGCTGGCCGCGTCCATGAGGAAGTAGGCGGTCGCCTCGATCTGGGGAGGCGCCGGGATGGTTTCCTCGGCCCGGGCGGCAAGAGTGAAAACGGCAACAAGGGCGAGCAACAGGTTTTTGGTCATATCAGGATGGAGCCGTGGGGAGTTCTGGAAGGTGCGCATGTTAACCCATGGGCGCTTTTGGTGAAACCAGGAGCCTGTCGCACTCAGGGCAGCGGCTGGCCGCCCTCGTAGCCCGCCAGGCGCAGCTGTTCCTGCACCGCCGCGATCTCCCCCGCGCCCGACATGGGGCCGATACGCACCCGGTACAGCAGGTTCGGGCCAGACTGCACCGGGCTCACGAATACCGGCGGTGCCAGCAATTCCTGCAGGGTATCCTGCAGGCGCAGGGCAGAGGTCTGGGAACTGTAGGCGCCCAGTTGCAGGTAGCGGTAATCGCCGGCAACAGTGCCGCGGCGGTCCTCCGCACCCGCCACCTGCAGCACCTCCACTGCCACCCGGGCGGTGCCCAGCTCCATATAGCCGAGCTTGACCGCGGCGCCGTAGGACAGATCGATCAGGCGGTCAGAGTGGAAGGGCCCGCGGTCGTTTACCCGCACGATAATGCTCCTGCCATTGGCGAGGTTGGTCACCCTGGCGTAGCAGGGGATCGGCAGGGTCTTGTGGGCGGCGCTGGCGAGGTAGAGGTTATAGATCTCGCCATTGGAGGTTTCGTGGCCATGGAACTTGGCGCCGTACCAGGAGGCGATACCGGTCACCTTGTAGCCGGTGTGGCTGTCCAGCACCTGGTAGGTAACACCATCCACGGTGTAGGGGCTGATGTTACCGGCAGTCAGAATCGGGTCCGGACGGGGAATAGCGTCGTGCACATCCGCCGGGTCGATGGGTATCGGTGGGGCGCCATCGCGGGCGTGCTGGTAGCGGGACGGCAGCCGCTCTTCCTCGGTGAGCGGTCCGGCAGGCCCGGGTTCCGGCGTCGGCTGGGTGGTACAGGCGGCAATGACCAACAGCACGGGGCCCAGCAGTGCAGAACGGAAACGGTGCATCAGCGGCCGATCCGCGCCGCGATACGCCGGCTCAGCTCATACACGGACATGGCGTACATGGCGCTGTGGTTGTAGCGGGTGATGACATAGAAATTGTGCAGGCCAAGCCAGTATTCGTAGCCGTTGCTGAGCTGAAACTTCATCGCGGTGGCCAGGGCCGCGGGGTCCACCTCCTGCTTCGCGGTCACGCCCGCCTCGGCAAACTGCGCCACGGTGTGCTCCGGGGTCAGGTTTTTCCTGCCCTGGACGAACCAGTGCTCGGGCACCTCCCCCCGCACCGCAGCGGGCACCACCACCGTCTCGCCCTTGCGCCAGCCGTGGCCCCGGAAATAATTGGCCACGGAGCCGATGGCATCGGTCGGATTGTTCCAGATGTCCTCCACCCCATCGCCGTCGAAATCCACGGCATAGTTCAGGTAACTGCTGGGCATGAACTGCCCGTAGCCCATCGCCCCGGCGTAGGACCCTTTCAACGCCAGCGGATCAAAGCCCTGCTGGCGGGTGAGAATAAGGTAGTTTTTCAGCTCCCCGGTAAAGAATTCCGAGCGCGGCGGGTAGTCGAAGGCCAGGGTGGAAAGGGCGTCGATCACCCGGTAGCTGCCCATGATCCGGCCGTAGGAGGTTTCCACCCCGATAATGGCAACGATGATTTCCGCTGGCACACCGGTTTCCCGCTCGGCCCGCTCCAGCGCGACCCGGTGTTCATGGAAAAACTGGACGCCCTGGTCCAGGCGCTTGTCGTTGAGGAATATCTCCCGGTACTGGTACCAGGGCTTGCTCTTCTCCGCCGGTCGGGAAATGGCGGTGAGTATGCTCTCCTGGCGCTGCGCGCCGGAAAAGACAACCAGCAGTTGTTCCCGGTCAAAGTCCTGTTCCGCGACCAGCTCGTCTATCAGCGCGCGGGTCCCGGGATGGACCGCATAGTTTTCCATCGCAGCCGCAACAGCGCTGCAGAAACAGGTTGCCAGCAGGGCGAATTTCAGGCGTAACAACATGCTCTACCACTCGACAATGAATTCAAACAGGGTGCAGCGATTGCGCAACGACAAAGGACTGTCACCCGGGCCCTGCGGATTTTTCGGTACTGACCGCCATCAGGATGCCAAAAGCCGCCATCAGGCTGATCGCGGAGGTGCCCCCCGCGCTGACCAGCGGCAGGGGCACGCCCACCACCGGCAACAATCCCGCGACCATGCCCATGTTAACAAAGATATAGACAAAAAACGTCAGGGTCAGGCTGCCGGCCATCATCCGCCCGAAACTGGAGCGGGCATTGATTCCTATCCAGAATCCGCGCAGCAGGATCAACAGGTAGATAGCCATCAACACGAGCACGCCGCGCAGACCGAACTCTTCTGACAACACGGCGATGATAAAATCCGTATGGCTCTCC
>CAYTDW010000566.1:0-2737 GCA_964436585.1 uncultured Halioglobus sp.
TTCCGGCCGGGGCCGTAAGCAATGAGATCGTCCACCAGATAGACGTGTTTCCCACCCTGGCGGGTTTTACCAGGAGCGAGGTGCCGCAGGACCGCATTATCGACGGCGTCGACCAGGGCGGTTTCCTGCGTGGCAACACGGACAAATCCGCACGAGAGGGGTTTGTCGTCTATGTCGGCAACGATATCTTCGGGGTTAAATGGCGCAACTGGAAAATCATGAGTAAGGAAATCGGCAGCGGCTACGGCGACCCGGTACGCAGCTACACGGTGCCGCTGTTCTACAACCTGCTGACCGACCAGAAAGAGGAACATCCCAGCGATCCACGCGTGGTGGAAAACCTGTGGGTACGTTATCCAGCGTTCGAGATACTGGGCAATCACCTTAAGTCGTTCCAGCAGGAACCACCGATCAGGCCGGGCACGCCCGACCCTTATGAGCCCAAAAAATGATGCCCCCGATACGGCACCTGGTCTGTGCACTGCTGCAAACCAGCCTGATGTTTGTTACGGCCCAAGTTATGAGCGAACCGGAAGGAGCTGACGATCCACTCCTCAAGACTGCAACTGAAGCGTACCTGTGGGGCTACCCGCTGGTGTACAACATGGAGACCTTCGACCACTTCCTGGCGGGGCAGTCGCCGCGCTTTAGCGCAGTACAGTTCAACCGGTTCAGTCACGCCCGGGCATTGCAGGGGCCGGAAGACCAGTTCGTCAGCCCCAATGTCGATGTATTGTTTTCTCTGGCGCTGTGCGATCTCGCGGATGGCCCGCTGGTGCTCGACGTGCCCGACACACTGGGACGCTATTACGTGCTGCAATTCCTCGATCCCTGGACCAACAGCTTTGCCTACGTTGGCCGCCGCGCCACGGGGACGAAACCCGGCCGGTACCTGGTTGCCGACGAAGACTACGCCGTGCCGGTGCCTGAGGGGATGACCGTGATCCGGGCACCCGCACCGGTATTCGCCATTATCGGACGTGTGGCGATCGACGATGAACACGACCTGGAGGCGGTGCATGCGGTACAGGATGGCTTTGCCCTGCGCCCGTTGAACCCCGCCGGCCCCGGGCAGAGTGAGATCGAGGCGATTCCACAGCCGGCACCCGATGCCCGGCAAGACCTGCGCTTCTGGGAACGATTGCGCGTACTGCTCGCGGCCTTTCCGCCACCTTCAGATGAGGCCGAGTGGTTGCAGCAACTCGCACCACTGGGATTGCTGAAAGACGCCTCGCCTTACATCAACCCGGACCCACAACTGGCGGAGACATTGCTGGCCGCCGAAAAAGCGGCGCAGGAGCAGCTGTCCATCGATATCAAGAGTATGGGCGAACCGGTCAACGGTTGGGGATCCGTCGTCCACCTGTTCGACTATAACAACCATTATTTCCAGATCGGTACGATCGACAGTCCGCAATGGAGAATCGCCGACCAGCGCCAGGCGTATCACACCCGGGCCGTGGCGGCGCGCGTGGGACTATGGGGCAATCACGGCTACGAGGCCGCTTTCTTCCAGGTGTGGGTCGATGGCGACGGCGAGCAATTGACCGGGGCAAGGCGCTATGAATGGACCCTGCCGCAGACGCCACCTGCCGCTGCGTTCTGGTCGCTGACGATGTACGAGGCGCCCGAATTTTACCTGGTGGCCAACCCGATCCATCGCTATTCCATCGCCAGTACTACACCGGGCCTTCGTTACAACACGGATGGGTCCCTCACGGTGTATTTACAGGCCGAGAATCCTGGACCAGATAAACAGTCAAACTGGCTGCCGACGCCTGCAGGTGATTTTCGACCGGCGCTCTCCATCTATGAGCCGAAACTGGCAGCCCTGGTACCGTCCTATTCACTGCCGCCAATTCGGCGGATGGACTGACTGTGCGAACCCGCATCAATTTCTGCTATCGCTCACACACGCCGTTTGGAGGATAAAGTGACTCAATTACTCAACAACAAGGTTGCCCTGATGACCGGGCATCATTCTGCACCGGCGGGTGCTATCCGGTAAATGGCGGATACCTGGGCCATTGAGGAGGTACGACCGCTCGAGGCAGGCTGGCGGTTACGAACTCGCGGTCAAGGGCGTTCCCCGGCCAGCCTATTCGCGATCAAGGCTGCGCAGGGCCTTCATGAACAACAGGGCGAACACCAGGTCCGCCGAAACCGGGAGCGCCCAGGGCCAGCTGATATCACCCATGACAACATCAAACATCCCAAGGGTGAATACCATTATCTTTGCTACCGCGCTCAGCCAGATGGCCGAGGCAACCCCTCGAAGGTCACTACCGGCCTGGTAGTACCAGAACCCGAAGAGAAAAACCAGGCCGCCGACGATGCGGACAAAGGTCGGCTCGGTGGGCAACGGGCTTACGCCCATCAGCCCCAACACCAGGCGCGCGTCGAGTAACAGGCCCAGGCCGATAACCCAGTTGAAGATGGCGGCGGCAGTGAACATCAGGCGGTGTGATTGTGACGACATAAGCTGCTCCGATATGATTGATGGCAAAAGGCCCCGGGTCGGCAACTAATACTTGAGCCCGCAGGCTTTTATCACCATGCGATCCAGCAGGCGGTTGGGGATGATTTTCCTGGCATGCCACAAGCCGACCAGTGGGTAGCGGGTCTTCGGTTTTGTGGCTTCCAGGGCGTGGCAGATGGCGTCGGTAACCACCTTCATGGGCTTGGCGTGCTTCAGTTCGTTGGCGACCATCGTCGGCATATGGGCCATCGCAATGGC
>CAYTDW010000567.1:0-2735 GCA_964436585.1 uncultured Halioglobus sp.
ACCACAGTGCGCTCGCATTCCCGGCGCTGCGGGCCCGCAGCTTTGTGCTGTTCTCCTTCGGCAAGACCTTCAGCGTCACCGGCTGGAAGACCGGTTACTGCGTGGCGCCCGCACAGCTGACGCGGGAGCTGCGCAAGATCCACCAGTTCGTGTGCTTTGTCGCGGTGACCCCGGTACAGATGGCGGTGGCCGACTTCATGCAGGCACAGCCCGACTACCCCGCCACCCTGGGCGCTTTCTACCAGCGCAAGCGCGACCTGTTCTGCCGGGCCCTGGAGGGCTCCCGCTTCCGGCTCACCCCCAGTGCCGGGACCTACTTCCAGCTGCTGGACTACAGCGCACTGAGCCTCGAAGCGGACACCAGCGTGTGCCAGCAGTGGACCCGGCAGTATGGCATTGCCTCCATACCCATTTCGGTTTTCTATGACAGGCCGCCGGACCAGCACTATCTGCGCTTTTGCTTTGCCAAAGGCGATGCGGTGCTGCAGGCGGCGGCGGAGCGATTATGCAGGATTTGAGCGTCACCCTGATCCAGTGTGAACTGGCCTGGGAACAACCCCGGGACAACCGGCAACAGATCGGCAACATCATCGCCGGGCTGACGGAGGCTACCGACCTCATCCTGCTGCCGGAGATGTTCACCACCGGGTTTTCCATGAATGCCCTGGCCAACGCCGAACCGCCCGGCGGCGACACCGAGCAATGGCTGCGGGAGCTGGCAGTGCGCCACGACTGCGCCCTGGCGGGCAGTATCGCCGTCAAGGCGGACAACGGGGTCTACAACCGGATGCTGTTCGCGACCCCGCTGGGGGTGCAGCACTACGACAAGCGCCACCTGTTTCGCATGGCGGGGGAGCACAACCGCTACCTGCCGGGAACTGAGCGGGTTGTGGTCGACTGGCGCGGCTGGCGCATCCTGCTGCAGGTCTGCTATGACCTGCGCTTTCCCGTGTTCAGCCGCAACCGGGAGGACTATGACCTGGCACTGTACGTGGCGAACTGGCCATCCGCACGGCGCCAGCACTGGCGCCAGCTGCTGGTGGCACGGGCGATCGAGAACCTCGCCTGTGTAGCCGGGGTGAATCGTATCGGCAGTGATGCCAGGGGTTTGGATTACAGCGGGGACAGTCTCGCCATCGCTGCGGATGGGACCGTGTTACACGACATGGCAAACGAAAACGGCGCCGCCCGGGTGGTCCTGAGCGGCGCCGCCTTGCAAACGTATCGAGCGGGTTTTCCCTGCCAGCTGGACGCGGATAGCTTCCAGCTGGGCTGAGGAAAATCAGTCGGTGTACTCGACCTCCAGGGTAGCCATTACCCGCCGGTTCTGGGCGCGACCTTCATCAGTGTCGTTGGTCGCTACCGGCCGCGACTCGCCGTAGCCCACCGCGTTCAGGCGCGAGGCGGCGATGCCGTGGGTGTTGACCAGCATATCCGCCACGGCCCGGGCGCGGCGCTCAGACAGTGCCTGGTTGTAATCCTCGGAACCGACGCTGTCAGTATGGCCCTCGATGGTTACATCCACCTGGTCGAAGCGCTTGAGGAACTCGGCCAGCTCAGCCAGGTCGCCAAAGAACTGTTCGGTGACCACGGATGAATCAAAGGCGAAGTTCACCTTCAGCTTGATGGAGGCCACCTGGGCAACCGGCAGCGGGCAGCCGGTGGCGTCCACGCGGGTATTGGGCGGCGTGCCAAGGCAGGCGTCGACGTCATCACAAACACCGTCACCGTCTTCATCCGGGCAGGCGGTAGGCGCGGGCGGGGCCGCAGCCTGCACGGTACCGAAGAAGTAGTTGAGGCCGAGGTAGGCGATGGTGTCGTTGTTGCTCTTGTCCACGTTGTAGACGGTGCGGCCATCGAGGCTTGCGCCGAAGCGCGGAGTAATCATCCAGCGCATGCCCACGCCGGCATTGACAGTGGTGTCTTCGGTCTTTTCGCCGCCAGACACGTTGGGATTTTCGGAGAAATAACCGGCGCCCAGCACGGCGTAGGGACGCAGGGTGCCACCACTGTTGATGTAGCTGCCGCCGTACATCCTCATGCCGAGGTTGGCCAGCACCACTTCCGTGGACCCGGGGATATCCTCATTGTTGGCGTCATCCTGGGCGTAGGAAATCTCAGCTGCCCACATATCGCTGAACGCCCATTCCAGGCCGGCAAAGGGGGTATTCATGTCACTCAGCTCGCGGTCACTGCTGAAATACCAGCGGGCGGCACCGGCGTTGAGCGTCAGTGGGACTTCGGCTGCTGCAACAGGGGCCAGGCCGGTAAACGCGAGACCCATTGCTGCTCCCGCAGCCAGAATTTGCTTTCTCATTTTTAAGGAACTCCTGTCCATGGTTGATGAATACGCGGAGAATAACACCGGTTTGGGCCATTTCCACGGAATTTTGTGGTCATTTTACGCTAAATGGGAATGGTAAAACCACACGCGGCTCACCAGCCCAGCACAGCCTTGACGAACGGTATCGACAGGGCCCGCTGCTGCACCAGGGAGGCCTTGTCCAGTATGGCCAGCAGGGTGAGCAGGGCCTCCATGTCCCGCGCTGAGCGGGAAACCAGGTAGCTGCAGACTTCCCGGCTCAGGCTCAGCCCCCGGCGCCGGGCCCGAAACTGCAGAATGGCGATTTTTTCCTCGTCCCCCGCCTGCGCCAGCTGATAGACAATACCCCAGGCAAGGCGCGAACGCAGGTCCGGCAGGTCAACCCCCAGGGCGCGGGGCGCGGCGTTGCCGG
>CAYTDW010000568.1:0-2726 GCA_964436585.1 uncultured Halioglobus sp.
ACCCTTCAGGCGGGTATACTCGTTCTCGATGTCGGTGACATCCACGCAAAAATGGGTGTAGCCCTTGTCGAAGGGCTGCAGCGGTCTGTCGGATGCGGGCTCCGGAGCGCTGTACTGGAACAGTTCCATGTAACAGCTGCCCGCCCGCAGCATGGCACCCCGGGCAGCCGAGCCGGGTACGTCCACGATCCTGTCGATAAACTCGTCGTCGCTCCAGCTGAACTCCTCGCCCACGATCTCGAAGCCAAAGGCCTCGCGGTAGAAGGCGATCATGCGGCTGAGGTCGCGAACGTGCACCGCAATATGGTGTATGCCCCGTATCATTTGCTTGTGCTCCGGAATTGCGCCGGGTCAAAGGTTAGAGCAATTGAACCGCCCGGGACAACTGTATTTGCCGGCCCGGCAAGGTCAGGCAAGTGGCTGTGCGCCCCCAGTCATTTTGGCCGGGGCAGGGGTAGTGGCATAATGCGTTGGCTTTAAGCCTGGAATGGTAGCGCCCGCAGAATTCGGGCGGTCAATGACTGGAGGTGAGAGATGAGCGAACAGGGGGCTGTATGTTCACAGGCGCTGCCACCGGGTGCGGCAAGATGCCCCAATGAACCCACCACGCAGGAAATTATCGCCAAAGACAGGGTGGCTGCGCCGGACTGGGTCCGTTCCGAGTCCTATGAATTCCTCGGGGATGAGGATATCTCCATCGATCGCTATATCGATCCCGCCTTCGCCAAAAAGGAGTTTGACACACTGTGGACCCGAACCTGGCAGTTCGCCTGCCGCGAAGAGCATATCCCGGAAGTGGGCGACTATTACGTTTATGATATCGGCCGCTACTCCTTTATCGTCACCCGTGTTGCCGAAAATGAGGTTCGCGCCTACCACAATACCTGCCTGCATCGCGGCACCAGGCTGCGCGCCTCCGGCAGTGAGGGTTTCGCCAGTGAATTCAAATGTCCCTTCCACGGCTGGAGCTGGAATATCGACGGCAGCCTGAAGGAAGTGGTCTGCGAGTGGGACTTCCCCCATGTAGACCGCGCCAATTTTGCACTGCCCGAGGCCAGGGTCGAGCGGCTCGCCGGCTTCGTATTTATCAATATGGATCAGGGCGCGCCGGCACTGGCGGACTATCTCGGCCCCGAATTCATGCGGCATATCACTCAGTGGAAACTGGAAGACCGCTATGTTCACTGCCACGTGCAGAAATCCCTGCCGGCCAATTGGAAACTGTCGATGGAAGCGTTTATGGAGGCCTACCACGTGCTGGAAACCCACCCGCAGGTGGCGGTCTCCAATGCGGACGCCAATTCGCAGTATGACGTGTACGGCAAGCATGTAGACCGTTTCATCTCATCGCTGGGGGTGATCAGCCCCCATCTTCGCGGCCGCTACACCGAACAGGACATCCTCGACCAGTTTACGATCGGCGACAGTTCGATGCTCGGCGGCGAAGACCGCACCCTCGCTGAGGGTGAAACCGCGCGCCAGCGTATGGCGGACATCATGCGGGAGATGTTCGAGAAGGGAACCAGCTCCGACCTCAGTGCCGTGTCCGACTCGGAGATACTCGACTGCTTCTCCTATACCGTGTTTCCGAACACCTTCCTGTTCCCGGGTATATCCCTGCCCATGGTCTACCGTTTCCGGCCCGACCCGACGGATCACCGCAAGACCATCTACGAGGTGCTGTTCATGCGCCCGCTGCCGGTGGGCGGCAGCCGCCCCGAGCCGGCCGAGGTGGTCCGTCTCCGGGAGGGGCAGTCGTTCACGGAAGCCGAGGGCATGGATCCCGGTTTCGGGGCGATTCTCGACCAGGATACCGAAAACCTGATTCTCCAGCAGCAGGGTATCGAGGGCAGCGTCAAGCCGGGCATCACCCTGGGCAACTACCAGGAGATCCGCGTGCGGCATTTTGAGCGCGCCGTCGACGCCTACGTCGGGGGTGGCGTATAACCGTGGCGGGCGAGTTTACGCGGTTTTGCCCGGTCGAGGAGGTACCCCCGGGAGAGAAGAAAGCCGTCAAGATCAACGATACCTGGGTCCTGGTCTGCAACGCCAATAACCGCCTGTTCGCGGTTTCCGGCATCTGCTCGCACCAGGCCCGACCCCTGCTCAACGGGCGGGTGCGCAACTGCAAGATCACCTGTCCGGTGCACGGTGCCCGCTTTGACCTGGCGACAGGGGAGCCGCTGGATCTGCCGGCAACCAAACCCATTGATACCTATGAGTTCCGGGTGGTGGAAGGCTGGATAGAAGTTAGGGTATGATACGGCGGCGCGGCCTATAGTGGTCAGCGCTGTTGATTATTTATAAGGGGCCTGCCCGATGAATCCAGATACCGAGCACGCGGCGCTGCGGCAGGCAGTGCGCGAGTGGCTGGCGCAGAATGTCGATTCCGGCTGGCGCTCGGCGATGACCAATACCGATCAGGAGGCCTTTGTCGGCGCCCAGCGCGACTGGTTTGCCAGGCTGGTCGAGGCCGGCTATGCCACACCGCACTGGCCCCGGGGCTGGCCGGGTGGCGGCCGCTCCCTGGCCGAGCAGAAGATTATCTATGAAGAGGTCGCGCGGGCTGACGCGCCGCGGCTCATTCTCTACTTTGTCGCCCTCTACCACGCGGCCTGCACCCTGATGGAATGCGGCTCCGAACAGCAACAGAACCGGTACTTGCCGGGAATCCTCCGCGGCGAGATCTGGTGCCAGGGCTTCTCGGAGCCCAACGCCGGCTCGGA
>CAYTDW010000569.1:0-2725 GCA_964436585.1 uncultured Halioglobus sp.
GCACCACCGGCAACCCCAAGGCGGTATTGCACAGCCACAACACCCTGACCCGGGTCATCCAGAACTCGCTGGAGTTCTGGCAGCTGGACCAGCGCGACATCATGCTCATGCCCTCGCCGGTCACCCATATCACCGGTTACGGCTCCGGCATGGTGCTGCCCTTCGTCACGCCGGTGAAATCGGCGCTGATGGCGCGCTGGGACGCCGACGCGGCGGTGGAATTCATCCTGCGAATCGGCGCCACGGCGAGCGTGGGCGCCACACCCTTCCTGGTGGAGCTGGTGAATGCCGCCGAGCGTCGCGGCACCGGCCTGCCCAGCATGCGCCTGTTCGCCTGCGGCGGCGCGGCAGTGCCGCCCCAGGTAATCGACCGCGCCTGGGAGGTGCTGGACAACTGCAGGGCCTTCCGGGTGTACGGCAGCACCGAGGCGCCCATCATTACCCTGGGCTTCGTCGGCGCGGCGGAGCAACGACTGGCGGCAGAAACCGACGGCAAGATCCACGCCTACGAGGTCAGGATCGTCGATGAGGCGGGACATGAGGTGGGCGTGGGGCAGGACGGCGAAATCACCGTGCGCGGCGCCGGTGCCATGCTCGGTTACGCCGACCCGGCCCAGGATGCGGAGGCCCATGACGCCGACGGCTTTTTCTTTACCGGGGATATCGGCCGGTGCACCCCGGAGGACGCCATCCTGATCACCGATCGCAAGAAAGACATCATCATCCGCGGCGGCGAGAATATCAGTGCCAAGGAAGTGGAAGATGTGCTGCACGGCCACCCCGGCATCCGCGAGGCCGCGGTAGTGGCGATGCCGCACGAGCGCCTGGGGGAGGGCATGTGCGCCTACCTGGTGCCGGCTGAAGCAGGCCAGGCCCTGACCCTGGAGGAGGTTGCGGCCTTTGCCGACGGGGCTGGTCTCGCCCGGCAGAAAATTCCGCAGCGTATTGAGCTTGTCACCGAACTGCCGCGCACCGCCAGCGGCAAAGTGCGCAAGGATATCCTGCGCCGGCAGCTTGCCGACCGTTGATGCGCGGCGAACCGCTGGCGCAGAAAATTAATAGCTGAATACCCGCAACAGGCAGCAGGAGCTGAGAAGACGATGGCAACACTAACGGGCAGGACGGCGGTGATCGTCGGTGCATCCGGCACGCGCAATTTTGGTTCGGCGATTGCCAGGCGCCTGGCCGCGGAGGGCGCCAATGTCGTGGTTTCCGCCCGCCGGGCTGAGCCGTTACAGGCATTGGCCAGTGAGACAGGCGGCCTGGCGGTGGCCTGTGACGTCAGCGACGAGAGCCAGCTGGAGAACCTGTTTGCGGCGGCCAGGGAAAACTACGGCAATGTGGATATCGCGATTTATTCCGCCGGGATACACGCCGGCTGCACCATCGCCCGGCTGACCGCCGCGGCTATCCGGCCGACGCTGGAGATCAGCTTTGTCGGCGCGCTGCTGTTTTTCAAGCACGCCGCCGCCGCGATGGATAAGGGCGGGTCTGTGATCACGATTTCCTCGCTCACGGCGCGCATTCCCGGCCCGGGCCTGGCCGTGTACTCGGGCGCAAGGGCGGGAATCGATTACGCCATCAAGGTGGCGGCCGTGGAATATGCCGAACGGCGTGTTCGTTTCAACTCGATAGCCGCGGGCCTGATCAGGACCGACATGACCGATGCCTTCTTCGACATGGAGCCGGTGATCCAGGCTCACCTGCGGGAGACGCCGGCAGGAAGGATGGGCACCCTCGACGATCTGGCCGAGGCCGCGTTATTCCTGGCCGATGAGGGGCGCTCCGGCTATATCAATGGGCAGGTGCTCGACCTTGCGGGCGGTCAGCAAATCGGACACCTGCCGCGGTTTTGAGCCGCTTGATTACACATAACAACAGGAGACGGGTATGCAGGGCTACGAGGACGTAACGCTTTACACTTTGACCGAAGAGCGCGAGCGCGAACTGCTGGATAAGCAGATTGAATGCAACTTCATCTGGACCAATAAGGAAGGCCACGGCATGGGCGTCATCATGAACTATGTCGCCCGGGACGGTTCCATCTGGCTGACTGCGACCAGGCAGCGGGCGCGCATCAAGGCGCTACAGCGCGATCCGCGGGCGTCGGTGGTGATCTCCAGCATGGGGACCGACATGGGGCCGGGTAAGCAGCTGACCTACAAAGGCAGGGTCAAGCTGCATGAGGACCGGGCGACCAAGGACTGGTTCTATCGCGCCATGGCCGAGATTATATCGCCCTATCCCGCCCCGACCGTCGAGGCGGCGATTGCCTACCTGGACACCCCGTTGCGGGTCATTATCGAGCTGGTGCCGGAAAAAGTGATTCGCTTTGATGGCGACAAGATCGCGAAGGCCTCCCATGAAGGCACGGTGCCTGGAGCACCAGGCGCCGAGCCTTAGGCCGGCTGAGAATGATCGGCCGCTAAGGTTTAGCTGCCGCGCCAAAGGCTGTGCTGAGCAGTTCCAGCATTTCATCCGCCATTGATAGCGCCTGTGCCCGGCGGTCACTGCCGGCCGCGTGCTGCAGGATGATCCGCTCGTTAACCAGCATTGCGAAGCCATGCACTACGGAGATGGCAAGCAGCGTGGACGGATTTGCCTCCTTGTCGGGTGCGAGGGTCTTGCCCGTCACAGCGCTCATGGTCTCGATCAGCCATGCGGTCATGCGCCGCAACACCTCCTGCAGGGCATTCAAGAGCGGGTGCTTGTCGAGCGGCGACGC
>CAYTDW010000570.1:0-2719 GCA_964436585.1 uncultured Halioglobus sp.
GGTCTGGTGCCCGACGTCCCAGACAATCCTGTCGTGCGGCGTGTTGTAGATGTAATGCAGCGCCACGGTGAGTTCAACCGCGCCGAGGCCGGCGCCGAAATGGCCGCCGGACTGACCCACGCTGTAGAGCAGGTAGCCGCGCAATTCCTCGGTCAGTTGCTTCAGCTGCGCCATGTCCAGTGCGCGCAGGGATCCGCCCTGGTCGATGGCGTCCAGCAGGGGGGTGGCAGGTGGCAGCAGGGGAATGTCCGAGAGCATGGGTGCGATTCTAGCGCATAATGCGCCAAAAGTAGCCCATGGGCGCTAGCCCGACGCAGGGGCCCCCGGCTCTTTGTGCGATGCGTACGCCCTGGCGCCTGCCGCTTGCAGGCTGTTTTTCAGCAGCAGCGACAACCGCAGGTAGCCCTGTTCGTTGAGATTGACCCCATCCAGGCGGAAAAAGTCCGGGTTCGGGCTGCCGTTTTTGACCGTGAGCAGGGGGTTGGGATCGAGCACGGACAGCTGCGGCTGTACCTTCGACCACTGCGCCAGCAGGCCGCTTACCTCGTCAATTTTTGCGTAATCCTCGGGGTACAGCGGGGTCTTGATGGGGACAAACACGTGGTACTGGCGCGCTACGCCGTAGGACGCATCCAGTTCAACCAGTTTGCGAATGGCCGTTACCAGCTCCTGCGCGGATTTGTTATCGCGGATATGGAATTCGCCGGTGCCCGGCAGCAGTACCAGGGCACCCGGCCGGTAGTAACCGATCAGGCGCGCATGGTAGTGGGTGATATCGTCCACGGTGGCATCGCCCAGGCCTCGCATCAGCACGGGCCTTGGGCTCAACAGGTCCTCCAGCCCGCGCCAGAGTTTTACCTGGCGCCCGCCGATGACCAGGACCGGGTCCACCGGCAGCTCGATGGATTGATCGGCCTCGGCATAGGCCTCAACCTCCGCCGCCCACGCCTGGGGCGATACCTCGAGCGTAGCCAGCATCTCCCTGGACATCAGGTAGGCCAGGTGAATGAGGGGAAGCAGCAGCAGGATTGCACAAACCGTGCGAATGGTACTCCAGGAGTGCATGCCCGGGACCCTGTTTTTAAAGACGATTGAAGTGTGTAGTAAAAGCGGGCCGCTGGCAACGCGCACCCCTGTGATACGGTTCGCAGCTTTGTGGCTTAAGCTTATGTTTGTGCCGACTTGGGTGTAGGATTCGGGGCATGATCTACCAACGACACATTCCCGAGGAAGAGCTCTTCGTCGCTCAGCTGGAAGCGCTGATGCAGAACGGGCGGGCGGCCACCCTGGGCGCGCAGCTGGTGGGACTGGCCGCTACCGTCATACTGTTCTGGCAGTATCTGCCGCTGACAGTGACCCTGCTCTGGGCGGCCGGTTTCTTCATCCTGCTGCTGCTGCGCTCACTGCATATGAGCAATGTGCTGGTAGAGCGCCGCTACCAGGCGCGGCCGCGGCGGGTCTACTGGCAACTGCTTGCGGGCAGTGCCCTGACCGGAGCCATCTGGGCCGCGGTCTACATGTACGCTGCCAGCAGGGTGCCCGCTACCCTGCAGTATATGTTCCTGCTGGTCATCGTGATGATGGCGGCGTTTTCCCTCGGCTATTCGGTCATCATCCGGGAATACTTCGTTGTGTACGTCTTCGCCTGCCTGTGGCCCATTGGCTGGTGGAGCCTGGTGCACTACTGGGACGAGTCCTTCAACCTGCTGATCGGCCTGTTGCTGCTGGCGTTTTGTGCGCTGCTGGTTGCTGTCAGCGACCGGGTCTACCTGTCGTTCCGCAACATGATCTCGCTCAACTGGGAGCGGGAGACGATGGCCCAGGAGCTGGGTGACCTCACCATCTCCCTGCGCGATCGCAACCGCCAGTTGCGGGACGCGCGGCGCCTGCTCACGGATCTGGCGAACGTCGATGAACTCACGGGTCTGGGCAATCGGCGCCTGGTCAACAAGGTGCTGCGGGATGAAATCAACCGGGCCCGCCGCGGCAATACCAGCCTGTCGGTGATCCTGATGGATGTGGATTATTTCAAGGACTATAACGACCACTACGGCCATCCTGCCGGTGACGCAGTGCTCAAACGCCTCGCCGACCTCATGGAGCGCGCTACCGCCCGCGCCGGTGAAGTGGTGGGTCGCTATGGTGGCGAGGAGTTCATCCTGGTGCTGCCCGGTGCGTCCATTCATTCGGCGCTGCGCACCGCGGAGCGGCTCAAGGAACTGGTCGTCGCCGAGGCGATACCGCACGAAAAATCAGCGATCGGCGGAATCATAACGGTCAGCCAGGGCGTGGTCAGCGTGATGCCCGAGGCGGAGCTCACCCCCACGGACCTGATCAAGCGGGCCGATAAAGCGCTCTACCAGTCAAAGCACAAGGGGCGCAATACCATTACCGTGGCATGAGGCCGTGTCATGAGGACGCGGCATGAGCGCTCAGCTCGAGGAGTGCTTGAACCGGTGAATCTGGCGCCGCTGCTTCTTGTCGGGACGCCCGGGCGGTCGGTCGATCATGCCACCGGCCGACTTGCGGGCCGCCGCTTCCGCCTCGCGCCTGGCAACACTGGCCGGAGTCTCCTCGTACAGTAGCCGGGCCTCGGGCGCACCGCGCCGCTGCGCATCAAGCCCCGTCACCAGCACCTCGCGTTCGTCCCAGCCCTGGCGGATCTGCAGCATATCCCCCACGGCAACTTCTTTTGATACTTTCAGCCGTTGCCCGCCCA
>CAYTDW010000571.1:0-2714 GCA_964436585.1 uncultured Halioglobus sp.
CCTGACCCCGCAGATCGGCGCAATATCGCGGCGGCTCTCCGGGATATTGGGATCTGTCAGGCGGCGGGTGATGAGGCTGAGGGCGGTGCTGCCTTCTGCGCCATTGAGTCGTATCTTGTCCGCGCTGAAGGGGATTCGAGCCAGTTTTTGGGCATCTAGCTGGGCGGCGGCCCGGGCGGCCAGCTCCTCGTCGCTGGGCAGGGTGCGGGCCGCTTCCTGCGATTGCGCATAGTAATCGGCCAGGAGCGTGTGCAGTCGCTTGACCTGCTCCTGTTCGCTGGCGGCCGAATGGGCCGGGGTGTCCACCCGCAGCGGCTTGCTTTCGATGCCCGGAGTTGGCGCCGGGGTCCGCAACTCGCGCTCGGCGTCACCGGTCCCGGCGTGTGCCAGCGACCCGGCCAGCAACAGGGCACAGGCGAAGGCCGCCCCTCGCAGTGGCAAGCGGCATAGCGGGAATCCGATGACCGCAAAAGGCACAGCCATTAGCCAAAATCCATAAGGTGGTCGAGGCAAAAGGTTACCAGAGGGTCGAAGCGGCCTGCCAGCAGGTTTGGTGGAAATAGCGACATAGATCACGCCAGGCGGTAGACTTACGCGCTTTCTGCCCCAGCGGGGAATTTTCGGGGATTCCTATGTCAGCAACCGCCCAGCAAAACATTCCCAGGGACAAGTTCCTGGTCATCGCCATCAATCTCCTGCACCGCAATTTCGTAGCCGCGGGAAGAACCCAGGCCAAGCGCCTGTTCCGGGATATTCTCGCGGGACGCGTCGTGCCGATCACCACGGTCAGAATGGAGGATGGGGCCACGCTGGCCTTCAGGCTGTGCCTCGATCACAGTGAATTCGCAGGCCCCCTCAATTTCAGCGCGTTCCGGGGTGGGCTCGGCGTTCTGCTGGGAAATATTTCCCGGGCGCTGCAGGACAAGCGCGAGGTGGCCGTTTTCGGTATGCAGCAGCGCCCCGACTCCGTCATGTTCGGGATCACCGGGGTGACGCGGGACGCTGAGCGCACCAACGTCATGGTGCTGGGCGCGGAGACGGGGGTGGAGCCCGGCAAGGTTACACTGCGGCTGATGTACCTGGATCCTGCCCAGTTTGCCCCCGTGCCAAAACCCGGGACGGCCTGAAAGGTCGCCGCGAAGCGCCTGCCCCGGGATTTTCTCCTGCTACTGCAGGCGCCTAGGGATTTTCTCCTGCTACTGCAGGCGCCTGGAGGATGGCGACCTGTGGCAATGGAGGGCGCTCGAGCCGCAACTTCTGTGCCGGCGCGATGACCTCCGCGGTGCCGCTGGCCACCACCTTCCCGGCCTGGTTGCATGCCTTGCAGTCCAGAGTGACGACCCGGCGCCGGTCCTGCTTGTCGATCACCTCCAGTGACACGGTGATGGTATCGCCCATTTTCACCGGCAGGCGGAATTTGAGTGACTGGCCCAGGTAGATGGTTCCCGGCCCCGGCAGTTCCATGGCCAGGGCGGCAGATATGAGGGCGCCGGTCAGCATGCCGTGGGCGATGCGCTCGCCGAAGGGTGTGCCCGCCGCATATTCGGCATCCAGATGCAGGGGGTTTACGTCGCCGGAAAGGGCGGCAAACAACTTTACATCCTGCTCCTCAATCCGTTTCGAGTAGTGGGCGGTTTGCCCGATGGAGATTTCATCGTAGGTAAAATTGCCTAGCTGTGACATGGATCTGGCCTCCCGGGCTTACAATGACCCGGATTTTACCCCACTTTCGACCCTAGCCGGGGCCGCCCCGGAGACAGAGCGACAGCATGAACAAGCCGCGCGGGAGCGCAGCGGGCTCCCCGGATACCAGGTCACCGGACGTGCCTGCCCGGGATATCTGCATCGAGGACATCAGCTTCCCCGAGGACCTGCCGATTGCGGTGCGGCGGGAGGAAATCGCTCGCGCCATTGCCGCGCACCCGGTCGTTATCGTGGCGGGGGAAACTGGATCGGGCAAAACCACCCAGTTGCCCAAAATCTGTCTCGCGCTGGGCCGGGGCCGGGAGAAACTGATTGGCCATACCCAGCCCCGGCGGTTGGCCGCTCGCACCGTGGCCCAGCGCATTGCCGATGAACTCAGGACCGGCCTTGGTGACCTGGTGGGTTACCAGGTGCGCTTCACGGACAGGGTATCCGCCACCACTGCCATCAAGCTGATGACGGACGGCATCCTGCTCGCCGAGATCCAGCGTGACCGCCTGCTCAGCGCCTATGACACGATTATCATCGACGAGGCCCACGAGCGCAGCCTCAACATCGACTTCCTGCTGGGCTACCTCAAGCGCCTGCTGCCGCGGCGGCCGGATCTCAAGCTGGTCATCACCTCGGCGACTATCGACGTGGGCAGCTTTTCCCGCCACTTTGGCGGGGCACCGATCATCGAGGTGTCCGGTCGCACCTATCCTGTCCAGACCCACTACATCGAGCCCGGTGAAACCGATTCCGAGGAGGGATCGGCCGCCCGCATTGCCGCCCTGGTCGATGAAGTCGACGCCGGCAGCTTTGGTCCCCGCGGGGACGTGCTGGTGTTCCTGCCCGGCGAGCGCGATATCCGGGAACTGGCCAGGCAGCTGCGCCACAACCCGGCGCTGGAGGTACTGCCGTTGTACGCGCGGCTCAGCCAGGCGGAGCAGAATCGCGTGTTCAGCACCGCCCCGGGGCGCGGTATCCGGGTAGTGCTGGCGACCAATGTGGCGGAGACCTCGCTCACG
>CAYTDW010000572.1:0-2701 GCA_964436585.1 uncultured Halioglobus sp.
CGGCGGAAAGGCTGCCCAGCAGGCCACCCATCGGGGTGCGGGCGCCGTCGACGATGACAACGGAGGTATTACTCATGGTTCGCTTACCTTCAGGTGTGAACGCAAATTGCCCCGAACTGCTGCAGTCCGGGAGGCTTCAAAAACCGGGCCGCCATTTAGCCACAGGCCCTCCCCATACTCAAGCGCGCGAGGCGGGGGCGGGATCGAACAGCTTGCCCCGGACCGCCTCCCGGTAGCGCAGGGGGCTGACACCGCTGTGGCGGCGGAACAGTTGGGAGAAATAGCTGGCATCCTGCAGGCCCAACTGCCAGGCGATCTCCGCGATGCCGAGGTTACTGTGCCGGAGCAGTTCCTTCGCATGGTTGATGCGCAGGCGCTGCAGGTAGAACTGGGGGCTCACTCCGGTGGCCTGGCGGAAGCGGCGGTTGAGGGTACGGGTGGGCAGGTGCAGGCGGGAGGCGAGTTCTGTCATGCTGACGCTGGCGCCCAGGTGTTCCTGCAACCACTGCTGGGCTTCGACGATGGTTTCGTCGTGATGGGAACTGTCGGCCTCGCCCTGGTAGGCCGCGGCGCGAAAGCTGCGGCGGATTTCCGGCGAAAACTGGTGCTCGATCGCCCTCGCGATGCGGCTGCCAAACCACTCCTCGGCGATATGTACCATCAGGTCGGCGATGGAGTTGACGCTGCCGACACAGTAGATATTGCCGCTCTGGGTGATCAGGTGCCGGGTTTTGAGCAGCACATCCGGGTAGCGACGGGCGAACTGGTCGAAGTAATTCCAGTGGGTGGTGGCCGGCTGCCCGTGCAGCAGTCCCGCCTCCGCCAGCAGGCAGCTGCCGGTGCCAACACTGCAGATGCGGGTACCCGCCCCGGCGAACCGGCGCAGCATCTCCTCCCAGTCGCGCATGGCGGCGATGGTAGGCAGGGGATTGCGCCAGATGGCCGGCAGGAGCAGCAGATCCAGCGCCGGCAGCTCGCTGAACGTCGTATCCGGCTGCAGGGTCAGCCCGCTGGCAAGGCGCATCAGGCCCGCTTCGGGCGCGGCCAGCAGCATGCGCACCTGCGGACCGGAGCGGGATTTCACGCTCGCCATCTGGCTGGCGGCCTGCAGGATCTCAAACGGCAGGGTCACGCTGGTGGCGAGGGCGTGGGGGTATAGCAATGCGGCGGGGGTATACATGAGCGATTGCTCTGGAGAGACCTGCTGGCCAAAATACCATGTTTAGTGACCGAATAAGTATAGTTACATGCGGCACCCGCCCCTACACTGATGTCAGGTGTCAATAGCGACAGGGCAGGGCGAGAATGGGCAGGCAGCGGTTACCGGTCATCGTGGGGTTTGGAGGCGTCAGCGGCGCCGGGCGTAGCTCGGGACATCATGCCTATTCCCGCATGGTCTACTCGGCCCTGCCCGGTCAGCAGCGCCAGCGCACCCTGGCGTCCCTGGCGGCGCTGATGGGCCCCTATGCCCTCGCCAACGACGAACCCAGGGAACAGTACATCCTCGACCATACCCTGATCAGGCGCATCGAGCTCAATCACTTCGATGTCGATGCGGTTGACTGGAACCAGCGCTTCCCGACCCAGAGCAACGGCCATCCAGTCAGTTTCGATATCGCCCGCAAGAACCTGCCGGCGGTCATTCCCAAAGATTGGGTGGTCACCCCCTCCACGGTGACTCACGTTCACGTGACGATCGTCGGCCAGCAGGAATTCCTGCTGCCCACCCACCGGGAATTTGAGGTCAAGGCGGCAGGGCAGCTGCCCACCGGTTTCGATCCCGGCACCCTGTACCCCTCGCGCAATCATCCGCGCGGCCTGCAGATGTCCGTCTACGCGGCCTCGGACGCGCTCGGCAGTATCGGGCTCGACTGGGAGACCGTGCGCCGGCATGTCGCCATCGACCAGATGAGTGTTTACGCCGGCAGCGCCATGGGCCAGCTCGACGGCGCCGGCACCGGCGGTATGCTCAAGGCGCGCTACCTGGGGCAGCGGGTAAGCGCCAAATTCTGTCCCCTGGGTTTTGCCGAGATGCCGGCGGATTTCGTCAATGCCTATGTGCTGGGCAGTCTCGGCGGCACCGGCGCCAGCCTGGGTGCCTGCGCGTCCTTCCTCTACAACCTGCGCCTGGGCATTGAGGACATCCGCCAGGGGCGGGCCAGGGTGGTTTTCGTCGGGGCCGCGGAGGCACCGGTTACGCCGGAGATCATGGAGGGTTACGCTGCCATGGGCGCGCTGGCAACCGACAAGGGCCTGCGCCAGCTCGATGGCATCGCCGACGAGCGGGAGCCCGACCATCGCCGCGCCTGTCGCCCGTTTGCCGAGAACTGCGGCTTCACCATCGCCGAGTCCGCCCAGGTGGCGGTGCTGTTCGACGACGAGCTGGCGCTGCAGCTGGGCGCCACGGTACTGGGCGCGGTCACCGAGGTGTTTGTCAATGCCGATGGCTACAAGAAGTCCATTTCCGGGCCGGGGGTCGGCAATTACATCACCCTGGCCAAGGCGCTGGCCGCCGCCCGGGCGGTGGTGGGGCAGAAGGCACTGGGCGAGGGCGGCCTGGTGCTGGCCCACGGCACCGGTACCCCGCAGAACCGCACCACCGAATCGGCAATACTCAGCCGGGTGGCCACCGCGTTCGGAATAGAGAGCTGGCCGGTGGTGGCGGTGAAGTGCTACCTCGGCCACTCCATCGGCGCCGCCG
>CAYTDW010000573.1:0-2700 GCA_964436585.1 uncultured Halioglobus sp.
CAGGTCCGCTTCCTGCCAGAGGTTGCGCGGGGAGGTGTCACCATGCACCGGCAGGTTGAGGGTTTCGGCAATGATGCCCTGGTGGCGCCCCTTGACCATCTCGTCCAGCGCCCGGCGGGTTTCCCGGGCCACCGGCACCCCCTGGTTCTGGGCCAGTTCCAGCAGGGCGCCGATGCGGTTGTCCTCCCGTCCCTGCTGGGCCCAGAGGCGCTGCACCGATTTGGGGTTCTGGCGCAGCAGGCTATCCACCGCGTGTATGCCGTAGACGTAGGACATGGTCGCTTCGCCCCTAATGGTGGCGGCGCAGGCCGGTTTTGCCCCTGGACTTGCGGCTGGAACCGGCCGGTTTGTCACCGCCGCCGCCAGCCGCCGCCGCGGGGGTCGGCTTTTGCGCCGCCCGCTGGCGCCCGCTGTCGCCCTTGCCCGGTGCACTCTTGCCCGCGGCGGTGCCGCTCTCGCCCCCGGCCCTGCGCGAGCGGCCTTTGCCACCGGGCTTCGACTTGCCGGCGCCGCCCTGCTTGCCGCCCCCGGCGCCACCCTTGCCGCTGCCACCCTTGTTGCCACCGGCCTTGCGCGGGGGCTGGCTGTCGATCAGCTCCAGGTCGATCTTCTTGTCGTCCAGGTCCACCCTCGCGACCTGCACCCGCACCCGGCCGCCCAGCTGGAAGCTGCGGCCGCTGCGCTCACCGAGCAGTCGCTGGTGCGAGGCGTCGAAGTTGTAATAGTCGCTCGGCAGGGCGGTGATGTGCACCAGCCCTTCTATATATATGTTCTCCAACTCCACAAACAGGCCGAAGGAGGTGACGGCGCTCACCACGCCGTTGAACTCGGCGCCGACATGGTCCTGCAGGTACTCGCACTTGAGCCAGGCCTGTACCTCGCGGGTGGCATCGTCGGCCCGGCGCTCGGTCATGGAGCAGTGCTCGCCGTAGGTGGCCATGGCCTGCACGTCGTAGGGAAAAATACTGGGCATGGGGATGGGGCTGGCACCCCGCACCCGCTTGATACCCGCGCCTTTTTTCTGGGCGCGAATGACCCGGCGGATGCCCCGGTGCACCAGCAGGTCGGGGTAGCGCCGGATGGGCGAGGTGAAATGGGCGTAGGCCGGGTAGTGCAGGCCGAAATGGCCGTTGTTCTCGGCCTGGTAGACCGCCTGGCGCAGCGAGCGCAGCAGCATGGTCTGGATGACGTGGGCGTCCTCGCGGTCTGCCACCTGCAGCAGCAGGCGCTGGTAATGCAGCGGCGTGGGCTTGGCGCCGCCGCCGAGGTCAAGGCCCAGCTCGCCGAGGAATTGGCGCAGGTTCTCCAGCTTCTCCTCCGTGGGTCCCTCGTGTACCCGGTACAGCATGGGCACGCCATTGGCCTCGAAGAAATTCGCCGCGGCGACGTTGGCGCACAGCATGCACTCCTCGATCAGTTTGTGGGCATCATTGCGCACTACCGGCACAATGGCCTCGATCTTGCGCTGCTCGTTGAAGATGATGCGGGTTTCCACGGTTTCGAAATCGATGGCGCCGCGCTTGTCCCGAGCCGCGCGCAAGACCTTGTAAAGACTGTGCAGGCGCACAAGGTCGGGCACCCGGCGCTTGTCCACATCCGGGTGGGAGCCCTTGTCCAGAACTTCCCCCACCTGGGTATAGGTGAGGCGGGCATGGGAGTGGATGACCGCCTCGTAAAAGGTGTATTTGGACGGCTTGCCCGCCCCGCTCAATTCCATCTCGCACACCATCGCCAGCCGGTCCACCGCCGGCTTGAGGGAGCACAGGCCGTTGGACAGGGCCTCGGGCAGCATGGGCACGACCTTCTCAGGGAAATACACCGAGTTGCCGCGGTGGGCCGCCTCCCCATCGAGGGCAGAGCCGGGGCGCACATAGTGCGATACATCCGCTATGGCCACCCACAGGCGCCAGCCCCCCAGAGTGCGCTTCTCACAGTACACCGCGTCGTCGAAGTCGCGGGCGTCCTCGCCGTCGATGGTGACAAAGGGCAGCTTGCGCAAATCGACCCGGTGCTTCTTGTCTTCCTCCAGCGGCTCGGCCTCCAGCCGGCCGGCCTCGTCCACCACTGCCTCGGGCCACTCCCAGGGAATGCCGTGGGAGCGGATGGCCACATCGATTTCCAGGCCCGGGTCCATGTGGTCGCCGAGGATCTCGACGATGCGCCCCTTGGCCCCCAGCTGGCCGGTGGGAAAATGGGTAATCTCGGCGGTGACGATCTGCCCCGAGACCGCCTTGCCCTTCTCCCGCGGCGGGATCAGCAGCTGGTGATTGATCCGGCTGTTATCGGGGATGACAAAGCCGATACCGCTCTCCTCCCGGTAACGGCCGACGATGCGCTGGTGGGCCCGCACCAGCACCTCCACCACCTTGCCCTCCTGGCGACCGCGACGATCGAGGCCGGTCACGCGCACCAGCACCTCGTCGCCGTCGAACACGAAATTCATCTGGCGGGCACTGAGGTAGATGTCCTCATCCTTTGCGCCGCCGATAGGCATGGCAAAACCATAACCGTCGCGGTGGCCCTGCACCCTGCAGCGCAGCAGCTGCATCTTATCGACGAGACCGTAGTCCCCGCGCCGGTTGACCAGGAGCTGGCCGTCGCGTTCCATGGCCCGCAGGCGTTTGCGCAGGGCGTCGAGCTGCTCCGGCTGTGCCAGGGACAGGCGCGCGGCTATGCCGTCGTGATCCAGCGGCGCGTCAG
>CAYTDW010000574.1:0-2699 GCA_964436585.1 uncultured Halioglobus sp.
GTCTTGCTGACCTGGGAGGGCAGCGTCGCCTCGAGGTAATTGAACCCGGTAAAAAACAAGCACAGCCCGGCGAAGAAAACCAGGGGACCGGCCGCCAGATCCAGCACCAGCAGGGCAACCGCCAGCAGGCCGATACCGCAAAGAAACATCTCGCGGGGCCGCCCCCCACGCTCAGCCATCCGCATCAGAGGCAGCATGCCGACAACGGACAGGACCAACACCGGCAGGTACACCTGCCAGTGCTGCGCGCGATCCACACCTGCCAGTTGCTCAAGGGCCCCGGGCACCACCAGGAAACATGCCATAAGGATGAAATGCAGGCTGAAGACACCGAAGTTGAGTCGCAGCAGCGCGGGGTCTCCCAGGGTGCGCCCGAGCAGCGCAGGCCTGGCGCCGACATCGCTGTGCCCGCCGGCCTCAGGATTCGGCGCAGGCACCAGCAGCACGACGATGGCGATGCCGCCAAAGGCAAGCAGCGCCGTGAGCCAGAATACCATGGGCAATCCGCCGGCGGCCGCGATTACCGGCCCGAGCACCAGGGCGACCGCAAATGACAGCCCGATACTCATACCCACCAGGGCCATGGCCTTGGTGCGCTGTTCGGTGCTGGTCAGGTCGGCCACCAGGGCCATGACCGTGGCGGCGATGGCACCGGAGCCCTGAATCGCGCGCCCGATGATAATGCCCCAGAGGCTGTCCGCGGTCGCCGCCAGCACACTGCCCAGGGCAAACATCAGCAAGCCCCCGATGATTACGGGTTTCCGCCCCACCCGGTCTGAGAGCCAGCCCAGGGGAATCTGCAGCAGGGCCTGGGTCAGGCCGTAGGCGCCCATCGCCAGTCCGATCAGGCCAGGCGTGGCGCCGGGCAGGTCGGTTGCATAGAGGCTGAGGATGGGCACCACCATAAACAGGCCCAGCATGCGCACGCTGTAGAGCAGCGCCAGGGAGCTCACGGAGCGCCGCTCCAGGGCTGTCATGGGATGTTTGGTGATCACGGAGGCGATGTCTTGGAAAAAATCGAGACGCAAGCATACCAGTTTCGCCGCCGGCCGCACATCCATAGCGCGCGCCCGGGCGTAACACTCAGGATGTTTTTGCAGCAGCACAGGCCAGGGCATATACTGCCGGGTTGGGTTTTTCGACGCGTTTTCGGATCTATTATGGACACAATTCAGGTACGCGGGGCACGCACCCACAACCTTAAAAATATCGACCTGGACATCCCCAGGGATAAACTCGTGGTGATTACCGGCCTGTCTGGTTCGGGCAAGTCCTCCCTCGCGTTTGACACGCTCTACGCGGAAGGCCAGCGCCGTTACGTGGAATCCCTCTCCACCTATGCCAGGCAATTCCTGTCAATGATGGAAAAGCCGGACATGGATCATATCGAGGGTTTGTCCCCCGCGATTTCCATCGAACAGAAATCCACTTCCCACAATCCCCGATCTACCGTGGGGACTATCACGGAAATCTACGACTACCTGCGCCTGCTGTTTGCCCGCGTCGGGGAACCCCGCTGCCCCGACCACGGCCACAACCTGCAGGCGCAGACTATCAGCCAGATGGTAGACACCGTATTGGCCCTGCCGGAGGGCAGCAAGCTGATGCTGCTGGCCCCGGTGGTCAGGGACCGCAAGGGAGAACACCTGCACGTATTCGAGGAGCTGCGGGCCGGCGGCTTTGTGCGCGCCCGGGTGGATGGCATTGTCACGGACCTGGATGACCTGCCGCTGCTGGACAAGAAGAAAAAACACCGTATCGAAGTTGTGGTGGACCGTTTCAAGGTGCGCCAGGACCTCGGGCTGCGCCTCGCGGAATCCTTTGAGACGGCTCTCGGGCTCACCGATGGCCTCGCCTCGGTCAGCTATATGGATGGCGATGGCGAGGACATCAGTTTTTCCGCCAGGTTCGCCTGCCCGGAATGTGGCCACAGCATCGATGAACTGGAACCGAGACTGTTTTCCTTCAATAATCCGGCAGGCGCCTGCCCCGGTTGCGATGGGCTTGGCGTGCGCCAGTATTTTGATCCGGAGCGGATCGTGCTGGATCCCGAGGCCAGCCTGGCAGAGGGCGCAATTCGCGGCTGGGACCGGCGCAATGTCTACTACTTCCATATGCTGACCTCCCTCGCAGACCACTACGGCTTCGATATCGATACGCCATTCGCGCAACTCGACAAGAAATTCCGCCAGGTGATCCTGCACGGCAGTGCGAAGCAGGAAATCGCCTTTTCCTACATCAACGACCGGGGCGATGTTTTCAAGCGCACCCATCCCTTCGAGGGCATCCTTCCCAATATGGAGCGCCGCTACCGGGATACGGACTCCGCATCCGTGCGGGAGGAACTGGCCAAGTTTCTTTCCAACCATCCCTGCCCCGAATGCGAAGGGACCCGCCTGCGACGGGATGCACGTCATGTCTTTGTCGATGAGCGCACCCTGCCAAGCATCACGGGTATGCCGGTAGGAGTGGCCGAGCTGTATTTCGAGCAACTGCAGCTGCAGGGGCGCAAGGGAGAGATAGCCAATAAAATCCTCAAGGAACTGCGGGCGCGCTACCGCTTCCTGGTCGACGTGGGCCTGAATTACCTGACCCTCGACCGCAGTGCTGAAACCCTGTCGGGCGGGGAGGCGCAGCGCATCCGACTGGCTTCACAGATCGGAGCAGGGCTGGTGGGGGTGATGTATATCCTGGACGAG
>CAYTDW010000575.1:0-2692 GCA_964436585.1 uncultured Halioglobus sp.
AACGGCTGCTATGGGCTCACCAAGGGCCAGGATTCCGCCACGGCCGATGAGGGATCGGCCGGCAAGAAGGGCGATGCCAACCCCTTCGGTGCCATCGACCTGTGTGGCACCGCCCTGCAGATGGGCGCCACCTTTGTAGCCCGCAGCTTTTCCGGTGACAAGGAGCAGCTGGTGCCACTGATCAAGGCGGCGATGAGCCACCGCGGTTTTGCCCTGATCGATGTAATCTCACCCTGCGTGACCTTCAATAACACCCCGGCCTCCACCAAGAGTTATGAGTTTGTCCGCCAGCATGCCGAGGCCACCGGCACTGTGGATTTCGTGCCCATGCGCCAGGAGATCACCACGCGCTCCCGGCCCGGGGCGGCCTACGAGGTCACCATGCACGACGGCTCGGTGCTGCGACTCTACGAGGACGCGGGCGATTTCAACCCCACCGACCGCCGTTCCGCGATGATGGCGCTGATGAATCATGGCCACGACGGTACCATCCTCACCGGCCTGATCTACCTCGACAAGAATTCCCGCGACCTGCACGAGGTGTTGCAGACCTCCCAGCGCCCTCTCAACCAGCTGCACGAAGGCGAGCTCTGCCCGGGTAACAAGATGCTGGTCAACATCAACGCGAGCCTGCGCTAGGGCTGGCCAGGGGGCGCTGTCATTTATTTGTCATAATTTCATCATCTAATGGGGCAACTCAAAGCTGGATGGGAATACGGCCAATGAATGAACAGACCGTGCTGGTGGTGGATGATGAAGTCGCAATTCGCGACATGCTGCGCATGGCGCTGGAGATCGCCGAATTTCGCTGTATCGAGGCGGACAATATCCACGATGCCTACACCCTGGTGGTGGATGAGCGCCCCGACATCGTGCTGCTCGACTGGATGCTCCCCGGGGGCAGCGGGCTGGAGCTGCTGCGCCGGCTGAAGCGGGGCGATACCACCCGTGATCTCCCCGTCATCATGCTCACCGCCAGGACCGCCGAGGAAAACGTGGTCCAGGGCCTGGATATCGGCGCCGACGATTACATCACCAAGCCCTTTGCCCCGCGCGAGCTGATCGCCCGGATCAGGGCCCTGATCCGCCGTGCGGGTGGCGGCCCCGCCAACGAGCGCATGCAGGTGGGCGAGCTGGTGCTGGATGGCGAGGGCAAGCGGGTTCTGGTCAGTGATGAAGCCGTGGAGATGGGTCCCACCGAATTCAGGCTGCTGCAGTTTTTCATGTCGCACCCGGAGCGGGCCTACACCCGCGGCCAGCTGCTGGACCAGGTCTGGGGGGCCAATGTGTACGTGGAAGAGCGCACCATCGACGTCCATATCCGGCGCCTGCGCAAGGCCCTGCAGTCCTCGCGGGGTGACTACAGCAACCTGATCCAGACAGTGCGCGGAACCGGGTACCGATTCTCCTCCCGAGGGTTTGCCTAGTGCGGAGACAGCCTCCGTGAGCTGGCTTGCCGCCGCTATCCGGATCGGCCTGCTGCTTGCGGTTGCGGGCCTGGTGGGCTGGTACTACGGGCAGCCCCTGTGGGCGGTGGCCGCCACCCTCTTGGGGCTGGTGCTGTTCTGGTTATACCAGATGCAGCGGGTCCAGGCCTGGTTGCGCAACCCCGGCCAACCGCAACCCGCGATCTATGGCATCTGGGGTGACATCCTCAGCGAGATCTACCAGTTACAGAAAAAGGGCAGGGAGGCAAGTGCGCAACTGCAATCCACGGTGGATTACCTGCAGTCCTCGTTTTCATCCATGCGCGACGGGGTGGCGATTGTGGATGAACGCGGTGTATTGAAATGGTTTAACCAGTCGGCCCAGATCCTGCTCGGACTGCGGTCTACAGACCAGGGCCAGATCCTGATGAACCTGGTACGTTCACCCGAGTTCCAGCGCTATTTCAATCGCGGCGAGTTCGGGCAACCGCTGGAATACCATGCGCCCGGCGAAGCCGATACCTGGTTGCGGGTGGAAATTACCCCGTTCGGCGCTGGCGACCGGCTGCTCTTTGTACGGGACGTAACCGCGAACGTGCGAATGGAAAGGGTGCGCAAGGATTTCGTGGCCAATGTCTCCCACGAGTTGCGTACGCCCCTGACGGTGATCAGCGGCTATCTGAGTACTTTCCTCGCCGACACCAGCAAACTGGAGCCCCAATACGTCAAACCCCTGCATCAGATGTTGCAGCAGGCCGAACGCATGGAAACTCTGCTCACAGACCTGTTGTGGCTGTCGCGTATTGAGAGCGAGCAGGGTACTGAGCTACATACTCCCGTGGATATTCGCGCCCTGTTGGCCGAACTACAGGATGAGCTGGGAATTGCCTACCCCCAGCGCCGGCTGGAGCTGGAGCTGGCGACGGATTACAGGGTAGCCGGCGATTACCGCGAGTTGTACAGCGCCGTTTCCAACCTGGTGCTGAACGCGATCAAATACAGCAAGGATGACAGTGTCGTAAAGATCGCCTGGCGACAGCAGGACGGCGCCTACCATCTCACTGTCTCCGACCAGGGTATAGGCATAGAGGCGGCGCATATTCCCCGCCTGACCGAGCGTTTCTACCGGGTGGAGGACAGCCGCTGCTCGACGACCGGAGGCACCGGGCTGGGCCTGGCCATTGTCGCGCGCGTCGCCGCGAGCCACGGCGCGCGCCTGCAGATTACCAGCAAGGTCGGCAAGGGTAGTTCCTTCAGCCTGGTGT
>CAYTDW010000576.1:0-2690 GCA_964436585.1 uncultured Halioglobus sp.
GGGCGTTTTTCAGCCGCGTGCAAATGTGTTATTGGAGTGTGTTTTGATGTTCAGCGCCGCGGAGCAGGATCGCCTGACCCGGGTAGGGCCCGGCACGCCCATGGGGTCACTCTTGCGCTATTACTGGTACCCCATTCTGGCCAGCGTTGAATTGCCGGCGGGCGAGACCCGCGAAGTGCGTCTGCTGGGGGAGGACCTCGCGGTCTTTCGCGATCCCGCAGGGCGGCTGGGGTTGTTGGCGCGCCATTGCCCTCACCGCGGCGCATCTCTCGGTTACGGAGTGGCCACTGCAGAGGGGCTTGCCTGTCCCTATCATGGCTGGACCTTCGATCGCAGTGGCGCCTGTGTGCGCATGCCTGCGGAGAATACCAATGCCAGGTTGCTGCAGCGGGCGGGGGTTAGCGCCTATTGCGTGGAGGAATTGGGCGGGCTGATCTTCGCCTATCTCGGCCCGGCTCCGGCACCGCTGCTGCCGCGCTATGACCTGTTCCTGTGGGAGGGCGTGTTGCGCGATGTGGGGCGCGCGCAGTTGCCCTGCAACTGGCTGCAGATCATGGAGAACAGTGTCGATCCGGTCCATGTCGAATACCTGCACGGGCACCATCTGCAGGCCCAGCTGGGACAGGACAGCAGTGCCTCACCCTACAGCCGCAGGCACGAGAAAATCGGCTTTGACCTGTTTGAATACGGCATTATAAAGCGCCGGCAACTGGTGGGCGGATCCGAAGCGGATGACGATTGGCGCGTTGGCCACCCGCTGATATTTCCTGTCACCCTGCGGGTTGGCGCCCACAGCCAGCACCGCTTCCAGATCCGGGTGCCGGTGGATGACATCACCACCATGCACTACTGGTACTCCTGCTACCTGCCGCCGCCGGGCAAGTCTGCCCCGGTGCAGGCTGCGGTGCCGCTGTACGAGGTTCCCTGGCGGGACGAGCAGGGCAGGTTCCGGGTCGATTTCGTCGACGGCGGGGACATCATGACCTGGGTCAGCCAGGGCGCCATCGCCGACCGCAGCAGGGAAATGCTGGTGAGTTCCGATCGCGGGATTGTGCTGCTGCGGAAATTGCTGTCAGACCAGCTCGATCGGGTAGCGCGTGGCGAGGACCCGATGGGGGTCATTCGCGATCCGGCGCAAAACCACAGCATCAGTTTTGCCCAGGAGCACAACAAGCTGGGGGGCAGTGTGCAATTCCTGCGCCGGGCGATGGATATCAGCCATGCGCGCTTCAGTCCCATCCGCGAGCAGGTGCTCGCCATGCTGGAAGATTGAGCGGCAAGTCTTGGTCCGCCCCTTCAGGCGTGGGGATCGTAGTCAAACAGGCGGAAGTCCTGCGCATAAATCGAGCGCAATGCGTCGATACTGCTCGCGTTCACGCCCAGCATGGCCAGGCTGGCCATTGGATCTTCAATCCCGGTCTTGTCCCGGTTCTTTTCATTTTGACCAAATGCCACGTTTAAGGCATAACCGTGAACGTCCCTGAGTTGGGCGCAGCCCTGTTCCAGGCACTCGTATTTCCCCACGAAGTCCATCAGGCCTTGCTCTCCCGAGAATATGAATGCGGCTTGCGGGTGAAAATGAATCATGCGCTGGCTGCTGTCGGCCAGGAGTGCGGCAAGATTGCTGCAGAAATCATTGACATCGCCCCGACCCAGAACGACCTGTCTGAGGCGGAAATCCAGGGAGTGCCTGTGCAGGCGGCTATCCTCTCTGATTGCCCACCGGTAGGCACTGCAAAATCGGGTAAAGGGGTGTCTTACAAAGGTGAATTTGAAGGAGCCTGGATTCAGTTGCAGCAGTCGTCTGACGGTGGCCGGGCTGTACCTGTGGGACAGGGCCAGGGTGTCTGCGCCTAGCGCTGCCGCGATCGTTTTGCTGGCGACCTTGGGCATCTTGAAGTACAGGTTGGGCCTGGAGAATATCCTGTAAAGCATGCTGGGGTGACGCATTAGGCGTCGCAGCTGGCGGCGGCCGAAGTGCAGGCTCTGTGTGGTTGGTGGCATCTATTGGGTTCCGCACGACATATTCATCGGCTAGTTTATTAGCCTGGCAAGGCGTTTGCGCAGCTTCCTTAAAAAGACCTGCGGCCATCGCCAGTAGAGATCCAGTGGCAGCAGGGTCAGCAAATGATCCCGCCAGGGCCGATTGGATATCCATATTCCGCGCCGTGAAATCCAAAACTCCGGGGGCTTGTCACCCATGGTGAGATCAGTGCACTTCATCGTGCGCTGCCAGGTCCTGAAGTGCAGGTACACCTGCTCCTGGCCCTTGCTGTCGTAAATTTTTCCCTCCCTCCAGCGCCAGGTTTTGCGGCAGTTCCTTTCGAGTTCCGGCCATCCGACCACAACCCTGTCAGCCCAGCAGACGCGTGGGCAGTGCCCGGACCCGGTGCCATGCTCCAGCCCCCGCAGGAACGCCGACAGTATTTTTTCGTCAAAGTTGACATGCCTGGGTTCTGACAGCAGCGCCCTCCAGGAAGGCACCGCTGTAAACAGTCGATTGGTATTTTCGTCATTGCGCCACACGGTGAGATGGCCGGACAGCTGGCCCTTCCGGCTCGATATGATGTCGAAGGAGGAGAGCTTCTCAGCGCAGAGATGGCGCGCCAGGTCGCCGAAAATGACATCGAGATCGCAGTGTCCCCAGAAGTCATAGCCTTCCAGCTCGTTGGCGAAAATCACCCCGTAGG
>CAYTDW010000577.1:0-2683 GCA_964436585.1 uncultured Halioglobus sp.
ATCTACCTGCCCCGGGCAGGCTTCGAGCAGCTGAATGCCAGGGCGCGGGGGCTGGGTGAGAAAACCTTCGTCAATCCGCGCAACGCCGCGGCCGGCAGCCTGCGCCAGCTCGACGCGCGCATTACCGCTGAGCGGCCCCTGCAAATGTGCTGCTATGGCGTTGGTCTCGTCGCCGGCGGGGAGTTGCCCGGGCAGCACTCCGCGGTACTCGAGCGCCTGCGGCAGTGGGGGCTGCGGATCAATTCGCAGTCGCGGGTGGTGCGCGGCATAGCGGCCTGCGATCAGTACTATCGCCAACTCGCGGCGCGGCGCCCGGAGCTGCCCTACGATATCGACGGGGTCGTGTTCAAGGTCAACGATCTCGAACTGCAGCAACGGCTAGGCTTTGTCTCCCGCGCGCCCCGCTGGGCGATCGCCCGCAAGTTTCCGGCGCAGGAGGAAATGACGCGGTTGCTCGACGTGGAGTTCCAGGTGGGCCGTACCGGTGCCATTACCCCGGTAGCCCGACTGGAGCCGGTGTTTGTCGGCGGTGTCACCGTAAGCAATGCCACCCTGCACAACAGCGACGAGATCGAGCGCCTGGGCCTGCGCCTGGGCGACACGGTGATCGTGCGCCGGGCGGGTGATGTCATTCCACAGGTGGTGGCGGTAGTCATGGAGCGGCGCCCGCCGGATGCGCGCCCCATTGAATTTCCGCGCTGTTGCCCGGTGTGCGGATCGGCGGTCGAGCGTGCGCAGGATGAGGCCGTGGTGCGCTGTATGGGCGGGTTGGTATGCGCTGCCCAGCAGAAAGCTGCCATCCGGCACTTCGCCTCTCGCCGCGCCATGGATATCGAGGGCCTCGGCGACAAGCTGGTGGAGCAGCTGGTGGATGAGGGCCTGGTGACCAATGTTGCGGGGCTATACCGCCTGCGGCGGGAGCAACTGCTGGCACTCGAGCGTATGGGCGAGAAGTCGGCGGACAATCTGCTGGAGGCGCTCCGGCGCAGCAAGCACACCAGCCTGCCGCGGTTCATCTTCGCCCTGGGCATACGCGAGGTGGGGGAGGCTACCGCGCTTGCGCTGGCCCGCCACTTTGGCAACTGGGAGGATCTCGCGGCGGCCTCAGAGGAGCAGCTGCTGGGCGTGAGCGATGTCGGCCCGGTGGTGGCCGATCACCTGCGCCAGTTTTTTGATTCGGCTTCCAGCATGGCGGTGGTGGAGGAATTGCGCAACGCCGGGCTCAGCTGGCCCGATATCGCGGTCGACCTCAGCGCGCTGCCGCTGGCCGGCCAGACCTGGGTCGTCACCGGCAAGCTGGAGGCGCTGGATCGCGATGAGGCCAGGGCCCGGCTGCAGGCACTCGGGGCAAAGGTGGCGGGCAGCGTTTCGGCGAAAACCACCTGCGTCGTGGCGGGCCCGGGTGCCGGCAGCAAACTCGGCAGGGCCCGGGAGCTCGGCGTGGAGGTAATCGACGAGGCCGCTTTCCTCGCCCTGTTGGCCGCACACGGTGTCACCCCGTGAGCCCGCTGCTGGTCCGCGCGCTCGGGCGGTTATCGCTACTGCTGTTCCTCGCCGCGCTCGCGGGCTGTACGACTGCCCCGCCCCGGGACAGCGACAATATCTGCGCCATCTTCTTTGAGAAGGACGACTGGTACCTGGAGGCGGCCCGGGCCCGGGACAAGTGGAACAGCGGCATCCCGGTGATGATGGCCATCATGCACCAGGAGTCGCGTTTCAGGGCCGATGCGAAGCCCCCCCGCCAGACGATTCTAGGCATCATTCCCTGGACCCGTCCCTCCGATGCCTATGGCTACAGCCAGGCACTGGACGCGACCTGGGACCGGTACCAGACCAGCACCGGGGGCTGGGGAGCGGACCGGGACGACTTCGGCGATTCCATCGATTTTATCGGCTGGTATAACGACCAGTCCCACCGCCGCAACGGCATAGACCCGGCGGATACTTACGACCTCTACCTTGCGTACCACGAGGGTCACGGCGGCTACTCGCGCGCCAGTTACCGCAGCAAGCCCTGGTTGACGGATGTGGCGCGCAAGGTGCAGGCCAGGGCGGCCACTTACCAGGTCCAGTTGCAGGTGTGCGAGGAAAAACTCAAGGACAACGACGGCTGGTTCTCCGACTGGTTCTGACTGTCGTACCGGGTCGGGTCGGTTGGAGGAAAATCGCGGTAATAGTGCGGGCGCCGGGTGTAAAGCCGGAACAGCTGTGACACAATTTCGTGGCGCCAGCACCAGTGAAAATGACCTAAAAACAAACAGGCAGCCATAGTGAAACCAACCAATCTCAAGAATCCCGAGTATTTCCACAAGGTAGTGGACTGCCAGTACGCCTGCCCTGCCCACACCCCGGTACCCGAGTACATCCGCTTGATCGCCGCCCAGCGCTATACCGACGCTTACATGATCAACTGGTATTCCAACGTGTTCCCGGGGGTACTCGGGCGTACCTGCGACCGCCCCTGCGAACCCGCCTGTCGCCGGGTGCGGGTCGAGGAGGAGCCGGTCGCTATCTGCCGCCTGAAGCGCGTGGCGGCCGACAACAAGGATGACATCAGCGCCCGCCTGCCGGCCATTCCGAAGAAGAAGAATGGCAAGCGCATCGCCCTGATCGGCGCCGGTCCGGCTTCGCTGACGGTGGCGCGCGACCTCGCACCCCTGGGTTACATCATCGATGTGTACGA
>CAYTDW010000578.1:0-2680 GCA_964436585.1 uncultured Halioglobus sp.
GGTGCGCATCTGCAAGGAGGAGAGCTTTCACCAGCGCCAGGGCTACCACATCATGATGACCCTGGCCCGGGGCAGCGCGCAGCAGAAGGCCATGGCGCAGGACGCCCTCGATCGCTTCTGGTGGCCGTCACTGATGATGTTTGGGCCCCACGACGCGGAATCGGCCCATTCGGCCCAGTCCATGAAGTGGAAAATAAAGCGCCAGACCAACGACGAGCTGCGCCAGAAATTCGTCGACCAGAGCGTGAAGCAGGCGGAGGTGATCGGCCTCACCATTCCCGACCCGGACCTGAAGTGGAACGAGGCCCGCGGCCACTACGACTTTGGTGAGATCGACTGGGAAGAGTTCAGCCGGGTCGTCAACGGCAATGGCCCCTGCAATCGCCAGCGGCTGGCGCACCATGTAAAAGCCCACGAAGAGGGCGCCTGGGTGCGCGACGCCATCGCCGCCTACGAGTCGAAGAAGTCAAACCGCGCCAGTTCAGCGGCAGCCTAGAAGGAGAGTGCCATGTCAGACCACATGAAACTGTTCGAAGTGTTTATCCGTTCCCGCCGCGGCCTGGATCACAAGCACGTGGGCAGCCTGCACGCGGAGGATGCCCAGCAGGCGCTGGAATACGCCCGGGATGTCTACACCCGGCGCAGCGAGGGCGTGAGTATCTGGGTAGTCAATTCCTCGGATATCGTGGCCTCCCAGGAGGGGGACTGCGAGAGCTTCTACGATCCCCTGGACGACAAACCCTACCGGCACGCGACGCACTACCAGCTGCCGGAAGAAGTCAACAACATGTGAGGGGTCGGGACCATGCCTGAGACGAGATTGAAAGACGCCATCAAGCAGTACGCCATCCGCCTGGGGGACGACGCCCTGGTGCTGGGGCATCGCCTGTCCGAGTGGTGCAGCAACGGGCCCTTCCTGGAGGAGGACCTGGCGCTGACCAATGTCGCCCTGGATTTCATCGGCCGGGCGCGCATGTTCTACAGCTATGCCGCTGAACTCGCTGCGGACGATTCCACTGAGGATACCTACGCCTATACCCGCGACTGCCGCGATTTCCGCAACCTCCTGATCAATGAGTTGCCGCGGGGGGATTTTGCCTTCTCCATGGCGCGCCAGTACCTGGTGGATGTCTACAACCTGGCCTACATGGAAGCGCTGCGGCAGTCGACAGATTCGAGTCTGGCGGCGATCGCGGAGAAGGCGGTAAAGGAAAGCCGCTACCACCTGCGGCGCAGCCGCGACTGGATGCTGCGCCTGGGTGATGGCACCGTCGAGAGCCATGGGCGCCTGCAGCGCGCCGTGGATGAGCTGTGGGGCTATACGAGCGAACTATTCGCGGTGGATGCGCTGGAGCAGGAACTGGCCGATGCCGGCATCGCCGTGGATGCCGCGAGCCTGCGCCCCGCCTGGGAGCAGTCAGTGACCGCAACCCTGGCGGAGGCCACCCTGCAAAAGCCCGCCGGCGACTGGGAAGTGAGCGGCGGTCGCCGCGGCATCCACACGGAATCACTGGGCCATATGCTCAGCGAGCTGCAGTTCATGCAACGCGCCTACCCCGGGCTGCAGTGGTAGGGGGCGCAGCTGTGGCCGCCACCGCCTGCATACCCCTGCTGCCCGTGGAAGAACACGAGCGCCGCCAGCGCCGTGCCAACTCCGCGCTGCAGTCGCTGTGGGAGCTGCTGGATGCGGTGGTGGACCCCGAGATCCCGGTGCTCAGCCTGTGGCAGCTGGGTGTGCTGCAGGACATCGCGCTGGAAAATGGCGTGGTGGTGGTCACGATCACACCCACCTACTCGGGCTGTCCCGCCATGACCGTGATGGCGGAGGATGTGCAGCAGGCCCTGGCCGACGCCGGTTACCCCCATAGCCGTATCGTCACCCAACTCTCTCCCGCCTGGTCCACCAGCTGGATGGCGGATGACGCGCGGGAAAAGCTGCGCGCCTACGGCATCGCCCCGCCGGGAGAAAACGAGGCGACGCCTTTACATTGTCCCCGCTGTGGTTCGGGGCGCGTGCGCACTGTCAGCCAGTTCGGCTCCACCGCCTGCAAGGCGCTGTACCAGTGTGGCGACTGCGCCGAACTGTTCGATTACTTCAAGCCGATTTAGGAAGCCGCCATGGCAGAGCCGCAATTTTATCCGCTGACCGTCACTGCCGTTGAGCCGGAGACGGACCTGGCCATCAAGCTCAGTTTCCGGGTGCCGCCGGAACTGGCCGCGACGTTCAAATACCGGCAGGGCCAGTACCTCACCCTGCAGGCCCGGGTGAATGGCGCGCCCCTGCGGCGCTCCTACTCGATCTGCTCGGGGGTCAACGACGGGGCCATGCAGGTGGCTATCAAGCGGGTGGAAGGGGGCGTGTTTTCCAACTTCGCCAACGACTCGCTGCAGCCTGGTGCCACTGTGGAGGTGATGCCGCCACAGGGCAATTTCTATACCGAGCTGGACCCCGCCAAGGCGCGCAACTACCTGTTCATCTCCGCCGGCAGTGGTATAACCCCGGTGGTGTCCAATGTAAAAACCATTCTGCAGGAGGAGCCCCTGAGCCGGGTGACGCTGCTGTTCGGCAACCAGCGCAGCAACACCATCATGTTCCGGGACACCCTGAGTTTCCTCAAGAATCGCTATATGACCCGCTTTCACTGGGTCAATATCCTCAGTCGCGAGGACCAGGGCGCGG
>CAYTDW010000579.1:0-2680 GCA_964436585.1 uncultured Halioglobus sp.
GTAGAAATTGTCGATCGTCGCCCACGAGTACTTCCACAACTGGAGCGGCAACCGCGTTACCTGTCGCGACTGGTTCCAGCTGAGCCTGAAGGAGGGCTTCACCGTTTTCAGGGACGCCTGCTTTTCCGCGGACATGGGTTCGGCCACGGTCAAGCGGGTGGAAGACGTGACCCTGCTGCGCACCGCCCAGTTCGCCGAGGACGCGGGGCCGATGGCGCACCCGGTGCGGCCGGAGGCGGTGATCGAGATCAACAATTTCTACACCCTGACCGTGTACGAGAAGGGTGCGGAGATCGTCCGCATGATCCACACCCTGCTTGGCCCGCAGTTATTCCGGCTGGGCTCCGATCTCTATTTCGCACGCCACGATGGCCAGGCGGTGACCTGCGAGGATTTCGTGCGCGCCATGGAGGACGCCAGCGACGTTAACCTGGGCCAGTTTCGCAACTGGTATGCCCAGGCGGGCACACCGGTGCTGGCCGCGCGCGACGAGTACGATGCCGCGCGGGAGCGCTACACGCTGCATGTGACCCAGTCCTGCCCGGCCACACCGGGCCAGCCCCTGAAAGAGCCTTTTGTCATACCGCTGGCGATGGGCCTGCTGGGCGATGCGGGCAACCTGCCGCTGCACCTGGCAAACGGGGGGCCAGGCGCCGAAACAGCCGACAATACCCACCAGGTGCTGATCGTTGACCAGAGCGCCCAGTCATTTGTTTTTGAGCAGGTGCGGGAGCGTCCGGTGCCTTCGCTACTGCGGGGTTTCTCCGCACCGGTGCGGCTCGAGTACAACTTCAGCAAAGCCGATCTGTACGCGCTGATGAGCCGGGACGACGACGGCTTCGTGCGCTGGGACAGCGCCCAGGCCCTGGCCACCCGGGTAATTCACGAGGTGGAAGCGCAGATCCAGCGCAATGCCGACGTGCTGGTCGATCCGCTGTTGCTGGAGGCCTGCCACAACCTGCTGGGCGATGAATCGCTGGATCCGGCCATGGTGGCGGCGATGCTGTTGCTGCCGGGCGAGGATTACCTGGCGGAACTGGCCAGTCACAGCGGTGGCGCCAATGTGGATACCATCCACAACGCACGCTGGGTGGTACAGGCCCGGATGGCCCGTTCCTGCGAGGCCCGGCTGCTCGATTGCTATCAGCGCCTGGCGGTCAGCGGCGACTACGCGCCGTCCTCCACCCAGGTTGCGGCTCGGAGCCTGCGCAATACCTGCCTGGAGTACCTGTCCAGCGCCCGCGACCTGCAGCCTGAGCTGGCCTCGCGCCAGTTCAGCCAGGCGCAGAACATGACCGACCGGCTGGCGGCCCTGCGCTGCATCGTGTTCTATGGGGATGAGTCACGGCGCGAGCAGGCACTGGACCAGTTCCAGCGCGACTGGCGTCATGACGCGCTGGTGATGAACCAGTGGTTCGCGCTACAGGCCGCGATGCCCCTGGGCGATACCCTTGCCCGGGTGCGGGGATTGCTCGCCCACCCCGATTTCGACCTGCGCAACCCGAACAAGGTGCGCTCGCTGGTGGGCGTATTCGCCGGCCAGAACCCGGTGCATTTCCATCGCATCGATGGCGAGGGCTACCGCTTCCTGGCTGACGTGGTGGTGCGGCTCAACAGTGCCAACCCGCAGCTGGCCTCGCGCCTGCTGACACCCCTGACCCGGTGGCGCAACTACCGGGGGCGGGCAGAGCTGATGTGCGCCCAACTGGAGCGGCTGGCGGCGCTGCCCGACCTGTCGCCGGACGTGTTCGAGCTGGTCACGAAGTCACTGGCCGCCACGGAGTAGGCCGCCACGGAATAGGCCGGCCGGGAGTGGCTCGCCGCCCAGCTACCTCGCAAGCTGCGGCGCGGCCTGCTCCGGGTACAGCGCGGTCTTGGGGTGAAACGCGACCCAGGCAAACCAGTAAGCCGAGGTGACGGGGAATTCTTCGCCCCTGGCGTCAAAGGCCCGGGCGGCCTGGGCGTCTTTATCCCAGCGGATGTCCAGCGCCTGCGAGCCCACGGTGACATGCAGTGCGCCATCCGCCAGCTGGTCCAAGTCCGAAAAGGGCACTGCCAGTGCGGCTTCGCCCACGCTGACCCCCACTACCCAGGTTTTCGCAGGTATGCGCAGATCGCTGTGCAGGGTGGCAAAGTTCACCATCGGCAGGCGCCGGTACTCGGTGTAGGGGCTGATATCGTAATTGCGCTGGTGGCCGGTGTCCCGTGACAACAGCAGTGATTGCGGATGCTGCTGCAGCCAGTCGCCCCAGGTGGTGTACTGTGCGGGCAGCTGGGTGAGTGTGGTCCCCTGCAGTGGCCCGGTAACCGCCTTTTTCATGACCTGGGACCACAGTGAGTTCGTAGCGCGATCGTAGAGCAGCACGTTGCTGTTGTAGATCAGCCCGGAGACGCCGAAGTTCAGGTCCTCGCCTGCGGCATTGGCGAAAAATGCCATGCCGGTACCGCACAGCGGGCAGAAGGTAATGGTGAGCGCGGTGTCGCCGAAGCGGTCGTTGACGACCTCGTGGTAGTCCAGGATGGCGATGGGGTAAGCCTTGGCCACGCCGTTGTGGCTCACTCCCATCACCCGGTCACCGGGCCGGATTTGTGTTTCGCGGGCTGTGCCCTCGAGGAAGAGCGGGTTATCCAGGGCGGGAATGGCGTCGCGGCCGGGTCCACCGTGGTCGATTTCGATAGC
>CAYTDW010000580.1:0-2675 GCA_964436585.1 uncultured Halioglobus sp.
AGTCGTATGGGCGTGGGTAAACGCCGCAGCAAGCACCTGCGCGGTTTGCGCTGTCCTTGTCCAGGGGCTGAAGAGTATCTCATCAGGCGCGGGCAAACCGCGCGTCTCCAGGGTGGCATGGAACTGGCGACAGCCGAAACCAATATCGTCATAACCCTGGTCGGTCAGCTCCCGCAAGCGGTCCGCTGCCGCGCGTCCCGCCTCACCGTGACGCCAGATCGTCAACATCATGATTTACGGCCCCGTGACAAATTCCACATCCCTCGCCTGTTCGGTGTGCAGCATATCATCAAATACGTCGGCTACCGGCCGGTGCTCATACAGGATAGCGTACAGACCCTTCACCAACGGCATGTGCACCTGGCGCCGATCCGCTTCCGCCTTCAGCAGCCCGAGAGTATTGATACCTTCCGCGACCTGGTCCATCGCTGCGAGAATATCGTCAAGGGGTTGGCCCCGTCCCAGTGCCAGGCCCACCTGATAATTGCGCGACAGCGGTGACGAACAGGTCACGAACAGGTCCCCTACACCGGCCAGTCCCAGGAAGGTCATGGGGTTTGCACCCATTTGCACGGCAAAGCGGGACATTTCCGCCAGGGAGCGGGTAAGCAACATACCGACCGTATTCTCCCCGAATCCCAGGGCGGCCCCGACGCCGGCGAGAATGGCATAGACGTTCTTGAGTGCCCCACCCAGCTCGACACCGTACATATCGCCGGAGCTGTAGATCAGGAATGACTCACTGTGCAGCAGGTCATGAATCCGGCTATTGATTTGGGGGCTGTCGCTGGCAATAACCGACCCGGTGATATGGCCCGCCGCGATTTCCCCGGCAAGGTTGGGGCCGCTGAGGACACCCCTGGGATTGGCCGGCATCTCCTGCGCCAGGATCTCGCTCATCAGGCGAAAGCCGCCGGGTTCTATGCCCTTGGTCAGGCTGATCACGAGGGCATGCTGCGACACGTGGCCGGCCAGCTCCCGCACGACAGCGCGGAAGGAACTGCTGGGCACGGCCACGAACAGCACATCGACACCGCTGACCGCGTGAGCCAGCGATGCGGTGGCCTCGAGTTTCTCGTGCAGGAGGTAGCCGGGGAGGTACTCGGCGTTCTGCCGCTGCCGGTTGATGCAATCCGCCCGCTCGGCGTTGCGCAACCAGAGGCGGACCCGATTATCATTGGACGCGACAATATTGGCGATGACGGTACCGAAGCTGCCACCGCCGAGTACGGCGACAGTGCAGGAATCGGGCATGGGGGGGCGTCAGGCCCCCGCCAGCTGCAACAATAGTTTGTTGAGCCGGGACACGTAGGCGGCCGGGTCATCGAGCTGCCCTCCTTCAGCCAGGCTTGCCTGCTCGAACAGAACATGGCCGAGGTCCGCAAAGCGATCCTCATCCGCCTCCTGGTCCAGCATCTTCACCAGCGGGTGAGCCGGGTTGATCTCGAGGATCGGCTTGCCGGGAGGTACGGGTTGGCCGGCCGCTTCCATGATACGGCGCATCTGCGCACCCATGTCATGCTCGCCGACCACCAGGCAGGCAGCGGAGTCGGTCAGGCGGCTGGTGGCGCGCACCTGGGCCACCCGGCTCTCCAACACCCTGCCCAACCGCTCCACCAGGGCTTCCGACTCCCGGGCCAGTTTCTCCTGTTCGGCCTTCTCCTCCTCCGAGTTAGCCGCCAGATCCAGCTCGCCGCGGGCGACATCCTGAAAGTGCTTGCCGTCAAACTCCTGCAGGTGGTTCATCAACCAGTCATCAACCCGATCGGAGAGCAACAGCACCTCGATGCCCTTCTTCCGAAAGACCTCCAGGTGGGGGCTGTGTTTGGCGGTTTTGAAGCTGTCCGCTACCACGTAATAGATCTTGTCCTGCTTCTCCTGCATCCGCGACAGGTAGTTCTCGAGGGACTGGTCCTGGGCTTCGGCGTCGGTATGGGTGGTACTGAAGCGCAACAGCCTGGCTATCTTTTCCTTGTTGGCAAAGTCCTCCGCCGGCCCCTCTTTCAGGACCTGGCCAAATTCCTTCCAGAAGGTCGCGTACTCGTCGCCCTTGCCCTTGGCCAGCTTGGCGAGCATTTCCAGCACCCGCTTGGTGAGCGCGCCGCGCATGGATTCCACCGCCGGGTCCTGCTGCAGGATCTCCCGTGACACATTCAGGGAAAGGTCGTTGGAATCCACCACGCCTTTGACAAACCGCAGGTACAGCGGCAGGAACTGCTCGGCCTCGTCCATGATGAAGGTGCGCTGCACGTAGAGCTTGAGACCCCGGGTCATCTCACGGTTCCACAGGTCGAAGGGCGCCTTCTTCGGCAGGTAGAGCAGGCTGGTATATTCGAGCTTGCCTTCCACCTTGTTGTGGGACCAGGTCAGGGGATCCTGGAAATCGTGGGAAATATGCTTGTAAAACTCCTTGTACTCCTCGTCGCTGATCTCGGTGCGGGGACGAGTCCACAGGGCGGTGGCGGCGTTGACTGCCTGGTACTCCACCGGCGCGTCCTTTGCAGGCTTTTCACCCTCCTTCGCCGGCGCCGGCGGCCGGGCCATCATCACGGGCACAGAAATATGGTCCGAGTACTTCTTGATCACGCTGCGCACCCGCCAGTCGTCGGCAAACTCCTGGCTGTCCTTCTTCAGGTACAGGGTAATGCTGGTTCCCCGGGTGTCCTTCGGCTTCG
>CAYTDW010000581.1:0-2670 GCA_964436585.1 uncultured Halioglobus sp.
AAGAAGAAGAAAAAAGAAGAAAAAAAGCAGCAAAAGGCCCGTGCCCAGGCAAGCCCCGATGACGATGCCCCTGCGGCGCCGGGCGCGGGCGAACAGACCTGACATTACGCGCCAGCCCTCAGACGCAAGGCAAAAGCCCCTTATGCCCAGCCGTCCCGAGCAGCACTGGCCCTTCCGCTGGGAACTGTTGCTGCGCTACCGCTTTATCGAGACCATCGCCCTGTGGGAAGGCCGCCTGACCACCCGACACCTCTGCGACACCTTCGGCATCGGCCGCCAGCAGGCCAGCAAGGACATCAACAACTACCTGCGGGAAGTGGGCCCTGGCAACCTGGAGTACGACAAATTCCTCAAGGGCTACAAACCGGCAGCGGACTTCCGGCCCATGGTCACGCAGGGGCTTGCGGACGAGTACCTCCACCTCATGGCCCGCAACAACGAACTGATGAACGTGTTCGAGTCGCTGTCCCTGAACATGGCCAACGTGGAGGTGCTGTCGCAACCGGTGCGCGACGTCAAGCCGGAGATCTTGCGCCCTATCATGCAGGCCGCGCGGCAGCAGAAACGGCTGGACGTCGATTACGTGTCCCTGAACCACCCCGACCGGGAGGGGCGCATCATCGTGCCCCACACCCTGGTGTACACCGGCCTGCGCTGGCATGTGCGCGCCTGGTGCGAGAAAAACCAGGCGTACCGGGACTTCGTACTGAGTCGGTTTCGGGGTATCCCCGAGATAATGGATGATTCCCCGCACGGGGTAGCCGGTGATGGCGAGTGGAACACCCGGGTCACCATTCGCATCGCCCCGGATCCGCGCCTGACACGGGACCAGCAGGAGGTGGTGGAAGTGGATTTCGGCATGGAAAATGGCGTGCTTGAAGTATCGACGCGGGGCAAGCTGGTGCCCTACGCGCTGAAATTGCTGCATATCGACCCGAAGCAGGAGCTGGCGGATCCCATGGCACAGCAGATCATCGTTGAAAACAGGGCGGACCTGCTGCGCTGGCTATTTGGCTGAGGACCCACAGGCATGAGTGAGCACAACGAATACGAAGAGGCGTTCTCCGAAAGCCGGTTCTGGCGCAAGCTGAAAAAGTACGCCACTACCGCGGGTAAGGAGATCGTGGAAAAGGCGCTGCTGCTGTTCTACGCCTTCCAGGAGGAGAAGGCGCCGAAGTGGGCCAAGGCGACGATTGCCGGCGCGCTGGGCTATTTCATCGTACCGCTGGATGCGATCGCGGATATCACTCCCGCGGTGGGCTACGCCGATGACCTGGGTGTGCTGGTGCTGGCCGTCGCCGCGGTGGCAACCTACATCAACGAGGACGTCAGGAACAAGACCGCCGTAAAGATGCGATCCTGGTTTGGCGACGAGCCGGCGCGGATCGAGGAACAGGAGTCCTGATCGCCAACGCAGGGATCACCGGCTTCATCGCCAGCGCCCGGCTGCGGGCCGGCTGAATTACAGGCGCCGGAACCAGACCAGGGGGATTTCCCGCTCGACCATTGCCAGGTACTCGCCCTGGTGCTTGTTGATCTTTAACACGGTGGCCCACAGGGCCTCCCGTTCATCCGCCGCAACCTCCTCTGCCATGGCTTCGAAGGTCTCCTTGCCCAGTTGCACCGTTACCCTCGGGTTGGCCAGCATATTCAGGTACCAGGCGGGATGGCTTTCCATTCCACTGTTGGAGGCCGACACCGCAACACTGTCGCGGTAGGGATAGCAGGCAATCGGCACCGTGCGCCGCTTGCCGGTCTTGCGCCCCGTGGTGGTTACCAGCGCCACATCGATCCAGCCCATGCGGGCGCCGAAGCGGCCGCCGCTGAGCTTGTACAACAGCTTGTGCGCCCTGCCAAAATACTTCCAGTTGATCATGCTGTCGGCTCGCCTCCCGAGCTGTTCACGGTTTCAGTTTGGCAAACACATCGATGGGAACCGGGAAGACAATGGTTGAACTCTTGTCACCGGCGATGCCGACGAGGGTTTGCAGGTACCGCAGTTGTATCGCCTGGTCCTGCCCGGCCAGCACTTTCGCCGCTTCCGCCAGCTTCTCCGCCGCCTCCGCCTCACCCATCGCGTGAATCACCTTGGCCCGACGCTCCCGCTCCGCCTCGGCCTGTTTCGCCAGGGCGCGCACCATCGACTCGTTCAGGTCAACGTGTTTGATCTCCACGTTGGCCACCTTGATGCCCCAGGCACTGGTCTGCTTGTCCAGGATACCCTGGATATCGGCGTTGAGTCGCTCCCGCTCCGCCAGCATATCGTCCAGCTCATGCTGGCCCAGCACCGAGCGCAGGGTGGTCTGGGACAACTGGCTGGTGGCCTCGAGGTAATTTTCCACCTGGATGATGGCGCGTTCAGGGTCGACCACCCTGAAATAGAGCACCGCGTTCACCTGCACCGAGACGTTGTCACGGGAGATCACGTCCTGGGTGGGAACGTCCATCACTATGGTGCGCAAATCCACCCGCACCATTTGCTGCAGGACCGGGATGACGATGATAAGGCCGGGCCCCTTCACCTTGTAGAACCGCCCGAGCATGAAAACCACCCCGCGCTCGTATTCCCGCAAAACCCGGAACATCGAGCTCGCCAGGGCGATCGCGATAACCAGCACCACTCCACCAAAATAGCCTGCTGAGAACATCAGTTTTGCACTCCCTTCTGCT
>CAYTDW010000582.1:0-2669 GCA_964436585.1 uncultured Halioglobus sp.
GGCCGGCCGCCACCGGGACGAGCTGGCCTGCATCATGGTCACCTATCCCTCGACCCACGGCGTGTTCGAGGAGTCGATCGTGGAACTGTGCGCGATCGTGCACGAGCACGGCGGCCAGGTGTATGTCGATGGCGCCAACCTCAACGCCCTGGTGGGTATCGCGGCGCCGGGCAAATTCGGGGCGGACGTGTCGCACCTGAACCTGCACAAGACTTTCTGTATTCCCCACGGTGGCGGTGGCCCGGGCATGGGCCCCATCGGCGTGGGTGCTCACCTGCAGCCCTTCCTGCCGAGCCACCCGGTGTGCCCGGTACCCGGGCTGGCTGCGGGCAACGACGTGGTCTCTTCCGCGCCCTATGGCAGCGCCTCCATCCTGCCGATTTCCTGGAGCTACATAGCACTGATGGGCGGCGCGGGCCTGGCCCTGGCCACCCGCGTGGCCATACTCAATGCCAACTACATCGCCCACCGCCTGAAGGACCACTACCCCATCCTCTACACTGGTAAAACAGGCAATGTCGCCCACGAGTGCATCCTCGACATACGGCCCATCAAGGAGGCGAGCGGGGTGACCGAAGAGGACGTGGCCAAGCGCCTGATCGACTACGGCTTCCACGCCCCCACCATGTCATTCCCGGTGGCGGGCACCCTGATGGTGGAACCCACGGAGTCCGAGTCCCTGCAGGAACTGGACCGCTTCTGCGATGCCATGATCGCCATCCGGGAAGAGATCAGCGCCGTGCAGGAGGGCCGTCTGGACGCACAGGATAACCCCCTGGCCAACGCCCCCCACACCCTGGCGGATGTGGCCGCAAGCCACTGGGACCACCCTTACTCCCGCGAGTCGGCGGCCTACCCGGTCGATTCCCTGCGTCGCTATAAGTACTGGGCGCCGGTGAACCGGGTAGACAATGTGTACGGCGACAGGAACCTGTTCTGCGCCTGTCCGACAGTTGATTCCTACCGGGATCCCGAGCAAGCTCTGGTGCCATAGGCAGGCGAGGTCGCTGACCCTGATGATGCACTTCTGAGCCAATGGCAGTGTCCGACGAAGACCGCTATTTTGTTCGCTCCCTTGGCGCTGCACTGCTCGCGCTGGCCGCCAGCGCCCTGTTTCTGGTGGTTGCCTTTGTCACCTACCAGGCGAGTTTTCCCGCGCAGGGAAAACCGGCAGACAGCCTGGCAATAACCGGCAGGCAATTCCAGACCATCATGGGCAGCACCCGTTTCGAGGGCGACGCGCTGGTACTGGAGGGGCTTGCGGCGGAAGGTGCACTGGTCTCCCATGCGCTTAAACTGAAGGCCGCAAGCCATCCCCACCTGCGCTACCGGTTCGAGGGTTTACAGCCGGGTCTGCGGCTGAAATTTTTCTGGCGAACAGCGGAGACTGGCAGCAACATGTTCGCGGCTTCCCTGCCGGGAAACGGTGACCATACCGCCACCGCCAATCTGGCCGCACAACCCGGCTGGCGCGGCACCATAACCGATATTGCCCTGTATATAACCGGAGATCTGCGCGGCCAGGACCTCGTCATCCCGGGTATATCCCTCGATCCCTATACATGGCAGGGCATGCTTGCAGCGGTATTCTGCGAATGGACAGGCTTTCGGGGCTGGACCCCGGCATCGATCAATCTTCTGGCTGGCACACCCGACGCACCGCTGGCGGAAACGCTTTCACCCACAGTGGCCGCGGCCGCATGGGCGGGCCTGGCGCTGGTTTTCCTGCTCGGCGCCGGCGTCCTTCGGGGCGGGAGGTACTCGATCAGCTACGGCGCTGTGATCCTGATCCCCTGGATCGCCGTTGACCAACTATGGCAGTTCGAGCTGGGTACTCAGTTGCAGGAGACAAGGCATGTTTTCGGCGGCAAGACGACCCACCAAAGGCACCTGGCCGATCTGGACGGTCAAATCTACAGCTATGCGAAACGATTGAAAGACGACGTACTGCCCCCGTCGCCGGCCAGGGTTTTTATACTGCACGACTCCTGGGACCATAATCTCTTCAGATTGAAAACGCAGTACTATCTGCTGCCCCACAACATCTATAACTTCGGCCTCACCCCGCCGGAAGGGCGCGTGCACCCGGGTGACTTTATCCTGGTCCTCGGCTCGGTACCCGATCTGCGTTTTGACGCGAACAGTCAGCAACTGGAATGGACGGGCCAAAGCCTTCCTGCAAAGGTTTTGGATAACGATCCGCTCGGCAGTCTCTTCCAGGTCTTGCCAATACCGGGTGTTCCACCGGGCCCGGGCAACCAGCTGGAGTATCCCGGTGGCTGACCCGATCTCCTACCCGGGACTGATAACGGCGCTGTTACTGCCCTGGTTCGCCGGCACCGTGTTGACACGCCGACTGCTGCTCCGGTGCGGCCGCTGGAACTGGTGTATCGTCATCGGCCAGGGTTACTTCCTGGGTATTTTTGCCACCACACTTATCATGCGACTGAGTCACTGGAGCGGTGCCGGACTGCATTTCTGGGGCCTGGCAGCGGCCCTGGCGCTGCTTGGCATTTTCGCGATCCTTATTCCATCGCGCCTGCGTGCGCCGGACTACCAGCCGCGCGTCTCTTCCATGCCAATTCCCCACTGGCAAAAAGCTGTGATGACATTGTTGCTTGCCTTGCTTGCCTGGCGTTACCTGACGATTGTGCAGGAAATGCTGCTGC
>CAYTDW010000583.1:0-2665 GCA_964436585.1 uncultured Halioglobus sp.
TCTGCAATGAGCTGTGCGGATTTCTCAGGGCCTGCAGCAATGCCCAGACCGGCCGTCCCGCGGTCCGCGCCATCGAGTGGCACGGCAAGGCCGACCCGCTGGACCTGGATGCCTCCGAGGCCGATCTCGTGGTGGAATGGGACGGGGCAGCGCTGGCCCTTTATCACCCGGACCTGGGAACGATCGGGCCTCTACCCTATCGCCGTCCGGGGGGCCACACCGGGGGCCCGGGTGCTGCCTATATCCACGGGTACGGCATCCACCCCGGGGACTATGGCATCCGCAGTGCCTTCGATGTGGTTCCCACCGTGTTCGACCTGCTCGGGGAGCCCTTCCCGCCACAGCTTTCGGGGTCCAGCCTGTTGTCTGTGGGTGTCGGGCTTACCGCAATGCCCGATACTTAGGCACGGCGGGTCCATCTATGCCTAGGGCGCCGTCGTGTACTGGGCGCCGATGGACAGGTCGTCGACGATAGTGGCAACGTCACTGAGCCAGGCTGCACTGCTGGCACAGTTGTCGGTCCAGGGCGGCTGCCTGCAGACTTCGACGGCTGCGTCGTCGCCCACAAGGTAGTGCATGCCCGGTATCGGGCGCACCTGCAACCCCGATTGCGAGGCGGTCATCGCCATGGGCCCGTCGTAGTCCAGTGGCAGCAGGTCCAGCAAGCGTGCCGGGAGTTCGTAAAGTGCCACGGTTCCGAGGTCCTGCCCGCCGCGCTTGCCATCGATCACGATAAGCGGCGCAGCGTTATAGACGCCGAACATCCGGGGCGTGAAATCGGCGCGGTTGTCGGCCAGCAGGCCCGATTCCACGTAGCCGGCGAAGTTCTGCCCGAGGTAGGGCAGATGATCGCCAAAGACCACGATGAGCCCCTCCGGGTCGCGTTGCCGCAGTTCCCGCAGGAACACCAGCAATTCCTTCGCCTTGTAATGCGCCGTGTTGGCGAAGCTGCCGACCTCGGGCACGCCCGACTCGTCCGTAATAATCCGGGAGCGTTCGCCGCGCAGCGGGTAATCCCAGTGGCCAAAGTAGGTTACGACATAGTTCAGCAGTGGCCTGCCGCTGCGCAGCAGGGGGTCGATCTTGTCCAGCACCTGGCGGTAAAGCGAGGCGTCGCTCATGAAATTGCGCACCATATCGGTCTGCTCAAAATCCCCCAGGGACCAGTAGGTCTCGAAGCCCAGCCGACGGTAAGCGTTCACACGGTTCCAGAACACCGGCACGTTGGGGTGCGAAGCGATGGCGGTATAGCCGTGCTGGGTCAGGACACGCGGCAGGCAGGGCAGGTCATTGATCAGGTCGCGCTCGAACTTGACCGCGTCCTTGAACACCGGCATGCCACACAGGGCCTCGAATTCCGCATTCGCCGTATAGCCGCCAAACACCGGCGAGAGGATTTGGCTGTTACCGCCCTCTTGCCAGAGGGCGCGAAAATCCCTGGGCAGCGGGTCGCGGGAGAACTGTCCCGCTTCGAGTTGCGCCGGATCCCAGAATGATTCGAGCAGGATGATGTGGACATTGCGCGGCGGCGAATCTCCAGCGGGCTCGCCGCGCGGCGGCAGCCCCGCCAGCAGCCGGGTCCGCGCCGCCCGCACCGCTTCCTGGTCCGGTGGCTTTACCCGATCAGCAAAGTAGCGCGCCCCCTCCATCAGGGAGTAGAGCATGGCGCCCCGGTAAAGGTAATTGGAATGCTGGTCCCACACCGAATTACCCACATAGCGGTCGAGTGGCCGGATGATATTCTGCGGCTGGTATACCAGCGTCACGCCAAGCAACAGCAGCATTACCAGCGCCAGCCAGGATCCGCGCCGGCGCAGGCTGAAGTTGAAAATAAGCAGGCTGAGCAGGATCGCCAGTGGCAGCGCCGCGAGGTAGAACTGCCAGCCTTCCAGCAACAGCAGCAGCGCGCGCAATGCGTACACATCGTCCGGCATGATCGGCCCGCCGAAGTAGCTGATCTTCACGGCGTTGCCGATGTACAGCAGTGCCATCAACAAGCCCTGCACCAGCAGGAATACCCAGGCGCGATTGGAAAGCTCGAACAGCGCGTAGGCGAGCAGCAGGTTCAGCGCATAATCACGGGGTATGGCCGCCGGCACCACGGCGACGTCGAATACCAGGACTCCGATGGCGTAACACACCGCGTAGAAGAACGCGGTGGAAACAATGGGGAGCAGGACGCGGCGGGTCGACGGTGGCATGGGATCACCATGCCCGCATCAGGCTGCGACGTCGATATCGGGCGGCCCGGATTTGCCCACGGAGACGACGCCGGCAGCAAGCTCGGAGACGCTTTCCCTCGGCAAGGTAGACGCGAACGCTACAACCAGTGTCGCGGCAAAGGGCGCGGACATCACTGCCAGCACCGCCAGCCAGGCGATTTCGGCGGGGTCCTCGGCGCCCGTACCCAGGTAAATCGCCGCAACCGCCAGCAGCAGGGCGGTCAGGACAGTGAGTTCCGAGCGGGCCTCACGCACCGCGGCCACCAGGGAATTCGGCGCTTCACACTTGGGTGTGCGCAGAAACGGATGGCTGCTTGTCAGCAGGCCACTGATCACCGCGCGCCCCACCGTGTAGCTCAGGGACAGACCGACCAGCGATGCGGACAGCGCTGCGCCAATGCCCGGGTTGACCCTGGCAAGATGCAGCCACAGCGACTTGGAGA
>CAYTDW010000584.1:0-2663 GCA_964436585.1 uncultured Halioglobus sp.
GTCTTGCCCGTGTGGTAGCGCGCCAGGCGAACGGCCTGCATCACCGCCTCGGTGCCGGACATGTGGAAGGAGACCTCGTCCAGGCCCGATATCGCCTTGATTCTATCGACATTGTCGCGAATGAGCGGATGGTAGGCCCCCAGCACAGGGCCGAGCGTGCCCGCCAACTGCTGCCCCTCGGCGATACATTGCTTGTAGAAGTCATAGCCGAAGACGTTGACGCCGTAGGAGCCCGATACGTCGTAGCGCCAGTTGCCGTCCAGATCCCTAACCTGCACGCCGCGCGATTCCTCAACAATATTGCCGAGTTTCAGCTCGGCGCCCAGCCGCGCGCGGTAGGGGAAGGGCACCCGGTAGGCGCTGGTGAAGTTGGCGTCGGAAATACTGTCCTGCAGGGACTGGGAGAAGGCGAGGGTCTTGGGGCTCTTGCCGCGAGCCAGTGTCCGCAGCCGGTTGAGCGCTGCCTCGCGCCTGTTGGCAATGGCGGCAGGGGCGCCGTCGCTGCTGAAATAATGCTGCTCGTCGAATTCGTAGTAGGCCACGAGCCGCGCCAGCCGCCGCGACCACTTCGCATGGCCCCGCACCGAGGGGTGCTTGGCGCGCGAAAGTCTAAGCCTGATGAAGAGTTTGCGAAGGAAAAAAGCGGCGGCTGACGCCAGGATTACATACGCTAAGCTAGCTTCGTCCATACCAGACCCGGGCTGCGGTGCGCTGCATGGCGATGCAATGCACCCGTTGGTTTCAGCGAGATTACGCCGCTTCAATGACGGGGAGATTGCAGATTTGCGAATTTATTATTGCAGCGCCCGGGTGCGCTTAGCCGGGTGCGATTCGAGTACCGCTGCGGCCGCGGGTACTGGAATGCGCGCCTCAGTGGTCCGCGAACGCGAGTCCCGCGACCTGCAGCTCCCGCAGCATGGATCCTTTTTTTACCTGGTGTCCCTGCATGCGTCGCAGGATGTCATCCAGGGTTTTTACAGCCTCGACGATATACGGGCCCTTGTTGAGCATGACGCACTCGGCGCGTCGGCCCATGGCGGCGTCGGTGATTTCGGCCCGGGTTGGCGCCCCGTGCTTGGCCAGGTTTTCCAGTACCTGCGTTGCCCAGATCACCGGCACGTGCGCAGCTTCGCTGAGCCAGAGGATTTCTTCCTGCACCTCCGCCAGCCGGGCGAAACCCATTTCTACCGCCAGGTCACCGCGGGCGATCATCACCCCGCAGGACGGCATGCACATGGCCCGCAGCAGCATGGCGGGCAGGTTGCGGAACCCCGCGAGGGTCTCGATCTTCAGGACGATGCCGGCCTGCTGGTTACCGTACTCCCGCAGCTGGTCGATCAGCGCGCTCACATCCGCCACGGTGTTGGCGAAGGACAGGGCGACGATGTCCGCATGGTGCGCGACGAACTTCAGGTCATCCCTGTCTTTTGCGGTCAGCGCCGGCAGCTGCAGTTCACTGCCGGGAAAGTTGATGCCCTTGTCCGCTCCCAGCTTGCTGCCGCTTGCCAGGGCATGGGTGATGCGGATCGTCAGCCCCCCGGGTTCAGCCTGCGCCACCAGGCCGCCGATCCTGCCATCGTCAAACCAGACCTCCGCGCCCGGCTTCACCTGGCGGATAACTTCCGGCAGCGTGCAGCTGATGGTCGCCGGTTGCAGCACCCGGCCCCGTTCGTCCAGCACCGCCGAGTGGCCCGGCAGGTCTTCGGCGCTGAGCATGAGTTCATCGCCAGGACACAGGCGCAGCGCTGATTCCCTGCCGATAATCCCTCCGACTGTGGTGCTGGCGCCCTTGTCGCGGTGCCTGCGATGACGCAGCCGGGTATCCTCCGACAGGTAGACGGTCTTGTTGCATTCCAGCAGGCAACCACCCGGTGTGCGCTCGATCACCGCCAGCCGGCGCTTCGCGTCGCGGGCATCCAGCAGGGTCACCTCGTCGCCGGTGCGCAGCCGGTCCAGCCAGGCGCGGTCGGCCGCCAGTTGGTGATCCGCCGGCACCGGCGGTTGCGGGCGCTCGGCCGGGTCGAAGAGCCACAGGGTCGCGGGGCTGACGACCCGGCCGCGGACGTCGCGCCGGGGGCGAACCTTCAACACCGCAGGCCCGGGGGATATTGGGCCAGTGCGCAGCTTGGGGCCGGCCAGATCCATGCTGATTCGGCAGCGCCGCCCCAGTCGCTGCTCAGCCCGGCGCAGGTTGTCGATCATGCGCGACCAGAGCTCAGGCCCGTCGTGCGCGCAGTTAATGCGCATGCAGGTCATGCCGCTGCGCAAAAGCTCCTGTACCAGGTCGTAGTTGTCCGCCGCCTCGGTGGGCATGGTGACCATGATGTGACTGCCCGCGCTGTCGGGAGTCTGGCCCAACAGGCGCTCCGAGTGCTCGCGCAACAGGCGACTGCCCGTCGCGAAAGCGCCGCCGGTGGTGGCGGGAAGCTCCTGTGCATGCGCCTGGTCGGCGAGCTTGCGCAGGGTCCACAGCACTGTGTCGATAGTGGCCAGCACATGGGATTCGGATCGGCCCAGGGAAGACAGGCCCAACTGCGCCAGTTGTGCCTGCAGGGGCCGCAAATCCCTGCGGCGCAGGGCCAGGTACTGCAGGAGGTTGCGCGCGCTGTACTGGAATTCCGGGTGGATGGCGGCCAGATCAACGTCCGTGTCGGACACGCACT
>CAYTDW010000585.1:0-2657 GCA_964436585.1 uncultured Halioglobus sp.
TCGTCGAGCGAACGAGCGGGCAGCCTCGATTCACCCCACCGGGGCCGCCGCCCTCAGACTCCCACCCCCAGGCCAGCGGACACGCCATGACGGACGACAGCGGGAAAACTTCTCTCAGCTACAAGGACGCCGGCGTCGATATCGATGCCGGCAACGCCCTGGTCGAGCGCATCAAGGGGGTATCACGCCGCACCACCCGGCCCGAAGTGCTCGGCGGGCTCGGGGGCTTCGGCGCACTGTGCGAGATCCCCGCCGGTTATCGCCAACCGGTCCTGGTTGCAGGCACGGACGGCGTCGGCACCAAACTCCGCCTCGCCATGGATATGGGAATCCACGACACCATCGGCATCGATCTGGTGGCCATGTGCGTCAATGACCTCGTGGTGGCCGGGGCGGAGCCGCTGTTTTTCCTCGATTACTACGCCACCGGCGCGCTCAATGTCGATACAGCGGCGGCGGTGATCGCCGGCATCGGCGCGGGCTGTGAACTGGCAGGCTGCGCGTTGGTGGGGGGCGAAACCGCCGAGATGCCAGGGATGTACGAGGGCGAGGACTACGACCTTGCCGGTTTCTGCGTCGGCGTCGTGGAGAAGTCAAAAATTATCGATGGCAGCGCGGTACAGCCCGGAGACGTGCTGCTGGGCATCGCCAGCAGCGGGCCGCACTCCAACGGCTATTCCCTGATTCGGAAGATACTGCAGCGCAGTGGCGCCGACCTGGGGCAGCCCATGGGGGAGACCAGCCTGGGCCAGGCCCTGCTGGCCCCGACCACCATTTACGTCAGGGCCCTGCTGCAGTTGTTCCAGCAGGTGCAGGTGAAAGCCCTGTCCCATATTACCGGCGGCGGCCTGCTCGAAAACCTGCCGCGGGTCCTCCCGGGCGGTTGCCGGGCAGTGATCGACACCAACAGCTGGGAGTGGCCACCGGTATTCACCTGGCTGCAGGCGCAGGGACAGGTCGCGCAACGGGAAATGTACCGCACGTTCAACTGCGGCGTGGGTATGGTGATCTGCGTTGCGGCAGCGGACCGTGACGCCGCGCTGGCGCGGCTTGACGCCGCCGGGCACCGCGCCTGGCAGATCGGCAGCATCGAAGCAGGCGCTACCGCGGTCGAGCTGGTGCCGTGACCCGCGCCGCCAGGGCCCGGCTGGCCGTCCTCATCTCCGGCCGCGGCAGCAACCTGCAGGCATTCATCGGGGCCAGCGCCAGCGGTGCGCTCAGCGCCGACATCGCCGTGGTAATCAGCAACAACCCCGCTGCCGCCGGCCTGCAGCTGGCGGCAGGGGCCGGCATTCCCACCCGCTGCATCGACCATCGCGCATTTTCCAGCCGCGAGACTTTTGACGCTGCGCTGGCCGCGGAAGTCGGTCACTGGGGCGTGGACCTGGTGATCCTGGCGGGATTCATGCGCATCCTGACACCGGTTTTCATCCAGCCCTTCAGCGGGCGCCTGCTGAATGTGCACCCATCCCTGCTGCCCAGGTACCCCGGCCTGAATACGCACCAGCGGGCACTGGACGCGGGGGACCGCGAAGCCGGGGTAACGGTGCACTTTGTCACATTGGAACTGGATGGCGGACCGCCTATCATTCAGGCAAGGGTGCCAATCCTGCCCGGCGATACGGCCCAGTCACTGGCAGACCGGGTCGTCGTGCAGGAGCACCGCATCTACCCGCTGGCAGCGCAATGGGCCGTTGCGGGACGCCTGCAGCTGACTGATCACGGAGCCTGCCTCGATGGTGAGCCGATACCGGCAACCGGCATTGACTACTCCCCGGAGGACGTCAAAGCGCCAGGCTGAAATCCTCCCGGCACTGCTGCTTGCCCTGCTCACCGGCCTGACCAGCGCCGTCGCCGCCGCGGACCAGCCTCCCCCACTGCGGCCCTACACCGCCCATTACAAGGCCAGCGCCAGGGGCCTGGACCTCGATATCACCCGCACGCTGGACGCAAACGCGGACGGGCGCTATGTGCTCACCAGCGGCGGCAGGATCCTGGTCGTCGGTTTCCAGGAAATCAGCGTGTTCAGGATCGAGGCTGGCAGCATCCGGCCCCTGTCCTATGTCTACCAGAACACCGGCCTGGTGAGTCGCCGCAAGGAGCTGCACTTCACGCCCGGCCAGGGCGTGATCACCAGCCTCTACAAAGGCCAGTGGTACGAGTTGCCCTACACCGATGACACGCTCGATCGCATGAGCCAGCTGGAACAGTTGCGCCTCGCGCTCATGGCGGACCCCGCCGCGGCGCGGGATGTCACCCTGCGGGTGGCAGACGGCAAACGCTCGAAAGACTCGCGCCTGGTGCTGGTCGGGAACGAAACCCTGCAGACGCCCCTGGGTGCAGTCGACACCGTGCATTACGCGCGCCTGCACGCCTCGACGGAGCGTAAATCCGATTTCTGGTTCGCACCACAGTGGGATTACCTGCTGGTCAGGACCGTCCATGTGGAAAATGGGGACCCGGTGGAGATGACGCTCAGCAGTGCGATCCTGGGCGGTGAAATCGTCGGCAGCCACTGACGGCTGCGGCCGAGGGGCCGTCGACCAGTGCCTGCATCGCCCCTGCCGACAGGATGGGCGAGGTCTCGCGGAAATTGTGCATCACGCCTTGGGCAGGGTGACGCCCGTCTGCCCCTGGTACTTGCCGCCGCGGTCCTT
>CAYTDW010000586.1:0-2656 GCA_964436585.1 uncultured Halioglobus sp.
ACTGCGCGAGCAGGGCCTGTTGTTCGTGGGCCTGGATATCATTGGTGACTACCTCACGGAGATCAATGTCACCAGCCCGACCTGCATCCGCGAGATCGACGACGGCTACAGTCTGGACATCGGCGGACAGCTCATGGATTGCATCGCACAGGTGCTGGCACAGCGGCGCTGACAGCGACCGGCAAACGCGGCTAAACTGCGCCCATGTACTACCTCGAAGCGGGTTACGGTAAACACCGTCGGTTGCGCAACGCCCTGTTGCTGGCGGTCGCCGTGCACGCCGTTGTGTTGATCGGCATCGCTGTCAGGCCCGACTCGAATTCCTACCAGACTCCGCAGATAGAGGTGACCCTGGCTACCAGGCCCGGGGACCGGCCCGACGAGGCGCGCCATCTCGCCCAGGCCGATCAGCTGGGCAGTGGCGAAGCGGCGGATGTCGACTTACTGACCAGTCCCGACAACGCGCTGTCCAGTGATGGCGACGCCGGGCCGCAGGCGCTGCTGGAACCCCGGGAGGCCGCCACCGAACCGCGCACGGAGACTGTTACCACCAGCTCTGCGGCCCGGCTGGTCACTGCCGCCGAAGAGCAGGAACAGGAGCAGCTGGCCCTGCCGGGAGTGAGTCCCGAGGTCGATAAACTGACCAGGGAGCTGGCCACCCTCGAGGCGCAACTCGACGAGCAGAGCCGCAACTACGCCCGCATGCCGCGAGTCAGGCGCCTGACCGGGGTCTCGACGCAGCAGTCGGTGGATGCGGCCTACCTGCTGGACTGGCAGCGCCGGGCCGAGGCGGTCGGCAACAAATACTATCCGGAGGCCTCGGTGCGCTACGGCCTTTACGGCAGCCTGCGCCTGCTGGCGGTGATCCGCTATGACGGCAGCCTGGAGGACATCCGGGTGTTGTCCTCCTCGGGTTACGCGGTACTGGACGAGGCCGCTGTCAAGACCGTGCGCATGGCCGCGCCCTATGCCCCGTTCCCGCCCCAGCTGCGAGCCACAACCGACAAGCTCGAGATCATCCGCACGTGGACTTATGGGGATAAAGGGCTAAGCTCAAATTAGCGGTGACGAGCTGCGGCGCGCGTTGCCCACACAGCCCGGGAGGAATATTTCGCACCATGTCAGGAAGATTTTCCGTCAATGCCGCCAGGAGCAGCGATTCCCTGCGCGACCACTTCCTGCTGGCGATGCCGACGCTGTCCTCCGGCATTTTTGCCCAGAGTATTACCTACATCTGCGAGCACGGGGAGAGCGGCGCCATGGGAATCGTCATCAACCAGCCCCTCGACCTGTCGGTAGCGGAAATCTTTGAGCACCTGAGTATCAAACCCAGGAAGGATTTTAGCGAACAAGCCGTCATGGCGGGCGGCCCGGTGCAAATCGACCATGGCTTTGTGCTGCACCGCAACTGCTCTTCGAGCTGGGAATCGAGCCTGAAGGTCACGCCCAGGATCACCCTGACCACTTCCTGCGATGTGCTGCGGGCCATCGCCGAAGGCAACGGGCCCGCCGACTACCTGATCGCCCTGGGCTACGCCGGCTGGGCCGCGGGCCAGCTCGAACAGGAACTGGCCGAAAACAGCTGGCTCACCCTGCCTGCCGATGAAACAATTATTTTCCAAACTCCCCCCCGGCAACGGCTCAGCGCCGCCGCCGCCCTGCTGGGTATAGACATCAACCTGATCTCGGGTGCGGCGGGGCACGCCTGAGGGCAGTGTGAATGCCCGCATCCGCTCAGTGCTGGCTTTCGACTTCGGCCTGGTCCAGATCGGCGTGGCCGTGGGCAACACCCTGCTGCGCTCCACCCAGCCGCTGGCGATACTCCGGGCCAGGGAGGGGATACCCGACTGGCAGGCGCTCGAGCAACTGGTGAGGGATTGGCAGCCGGACCTGCTGCTGGTCGGCGACCCGCTCAACATGGATGGCAGTGACAGTGAACTGTGCGAACGGGCCCGGAAATTCGCCCGGCGCCTGCACGGCCGCCTGGGCCTGCCGGTGACAATGGTTGATGAGCGACTGACCAGCTTCGAAGCAAAGCAGGTCAGCAGGGAACAGGGTCACAGGGGCAATTACAAGCGCCGGCCCATCGACAGCCAGGCGGCAGAACTGGTGCTGCAGAGCTGGCTGAACGTCCTGGAAAAGCCCTGAGTCCGGGTACTAGCGCCGCACGAACTTGCCCGGGTCCGGGGTCTCGTAGGAGAGGCCGAGCTCATCCCGGCTGGTCCTGGCGCCGGGCATGGTCTTGTCGAACAGCTTGATCTGCAGGCGCACATCGTTGGCGGAGTCAGCGTAGCGCAACGCATCTTCCTTGCTGATGATACCGTCCTTGTAGGCCTTGACCAGCGACTGGTCCAGGGTCTGCATACCCAGCTCGGTGGACTTGGCCATCAGGTCCTTGATCAGGTGCACCTCGCCCTTGCGGATGTAATCGGCCACCAGGGGAGTGTTGAGCAGTACTTCCACCACCGGCGCCCGACCATTGCCATCCTTGCGCGGCAACAGCTGCTGCGCCACCATCGACTTCAGGTTGAGGGACAGGTCCATCCACACCTGGTTGTGCAACTCGGCGGGAAAAAAGCTCTGGATCCGGTCCAGCGCCTGGTTGGCGTTGTTGGCGTGCAGGGTACACAGGCAGAGGTGGCCGGTCTCGGCGAAG
>CAYTDW010000587.1:0-2655 GCA_964436585.1 uncultured Halioglobus sp.
CTGAGTACCTCGGCGATGGTGATATCCCGGTCCTGCAGCCCGAGTTCCGCCCCGGGCAGGCCCACCTTGGTGAGACCGGTGCGAAGGCCGGACTGGCCGGTGATGAAGGTGGAACGCCCGGCGGTACAGCTCTGGTCACCGTAGTAGTCGGTGAAGCGGATACCCTCGCTGGCAATCCTGTCGATATTGGGCGTGTGGTAACCCATGATGCCATCGCTGTAGGCGCTGATATTGGTGATACCGATATCGTCACCCCAGATCACCAGGATATTGGGTTTGTCCGCCGCCTGGGCGGACGCGGTAAAGACTGCGCTGAGTAACAAAAGCAAAGGCGCGAGAATAGGTCGGTAGCTCATGGTTTTCTTCCTTATCGATAGCTTCTGACAGAACTGCCCGCGCGGCACCGCCTGTGAAGGCTTGCCGAAGGCTCGCCGCGTGCGGAACCACTTTTTGTGGCAGGCCCGACAGTATGGTCAAATCGCGCAGGACTTCAAGCTTCATCCGAAACCGGCATAATTTACGCAGGTTTGCACCCACCTAAGCTTGCACTGTAACAATAAATGAATACCATGGCGCCGCCCTGGCACGAGGTTTGCTGCACCAGTCTGGCGGGGGCACACAACGGCGTTTTTTACGCCGAATGCCCCATGAACTGCCGACTTTGCCGGTCCGCCGCACCAGCCGGGTGCATGTGACGATAGAACTGTACCGCAATCCGGGAACCCATAGCCCGGGAGGATGTTGAGATGATGACGAATATGGCAGGCAATGGCGCGACCACGGGCCGGCTGCGCCGGACAATCGATGACCTGATCATCGCCGAGATGTTCCTGGTGCAGGCCACGATCGAGAGCGCCACCGCCATCGGTGACGGCCTGTCCGCCCTGGGCCGCCGGATCGCGACTGCCGATGAAGCCGGGCTTGCGCCGGCCGATTCCATCGGCGACGCCCTGCAGCGGCTTGCCGACAGCATCACCGAGCCCTACACCAGCCGCTTCAGGTACCTGCGGGAATTGCAGTCCGGCGACGACTGATTCGCTTATTGCTCCTTCGAGGCCGCGAAGGCGGCCTGTTGCTCCGCCGTCGCTTCACTCTGGTATTTGTCCTTCCACTCGGGGTAGGGCATCCCGTAGACCCGCTCCCGGGCCTGTTCATAGTCCAGCGTAAGCCCTTCCGCCTCGGCCGCCGCCGCATACCATTTCGCCAGGCAGTTGCGACAGAACCCCGCCAGGTTCATCAGCTCGATATTCTGCACCTCCTTGCGACTGTCCAGGTGTGCCAGCAGGCGGCGGAACACCGCTGCCTCTGCCCTGGTGATTGCCTCGCTGTCCTTGGTAGCTGTCATGGTAGTGTCCCTCCCGACTACACCGGCATATATTCGCCGCCATTCACATCCAGCGCCGCCCCGGTGACCACGCTGGCGTAATCCGAAGCCAGGAAGACCGCCGCCTTGGCGCATTCGCCATCGTCGGGAATCACCCCCAGGGGAATGTTGCGGGTGACTTCCGCGATCAGCTCCTGCTGTGACTTGCCGGTCTGGCTGGACTGCCAGGCGAAGTAACCCTCGACCGCGGGGCCCCACATCCAGCCCATATGGCAGCTGTTGACCCTGATCCCATGCCGGCCCAACTCCAGGGCGAGATGCTTGGTGGCACTGCGCAGGGCGGACTTGGAGGCGCCGTAGCCGCCCTGGGTCGCCAGGGGTTTGTGCTCGACCATGGTCGCGATCATCACGATGGCGCCACCACCGGCGGCAATCATGGCGGGCACGCAGGCCTGGGTGAGCTGCATCGTGCCGAAAAAGTTGACGTCCATCGCCCGCCGCCAGCCATCGAGGTTGGCCTGCGCGATCGGCTCGAAGCTACCCGGGTCGTAAGCGCTGTTGAACAGCACATCGATGCGACCGAAAGCCTCGAGGGCCCCGGCGGCGAGCGCCTGGCACTGGGCCGCATCGGCTATGTCGGTGATGACCTTCAGCACTTTCGTGCCCTGGCCCAGGGCCTGGATATCGCGCTCCGCCGCATCCAGTTTGCGCGCGGTGCGGGCGGCCAGCACCACTGCCGCTGCGCCCTCCCTGGCCGCCAGCACAGCCAGTTCCTGCCCCAGGCCGGGACCGATCCCCGACACAATAACCACCTTGTCCTTCAGCAACATGCTTTGCGTCTCCATGTAGTGTGGTGTGTGTAGGGGACAGATTTAAATCTGTCCCCGATTGTCACTTGTCAGGCGTACTGCAGCGCCACCCGCTCACTGCCGACGCAGTCGCGCAGCTGCTGTAACAGCTCATCGCTCGGCAGCACCTGCCAGCGCTCCCCCAGCTTGATCCTGGCCACTCCCCCCGCCTGGCGATAGATCAGGGATACCGGGCAGTGGCCGCCGCCGGCGCCCGCCAGGGTCTTTTCCAGCCAGTCGGTAAGCCGCGCATCCAGCATCTCCTCTCACTCAAGACCCAAACATTGATTTGCCAGGGCGAGCGCGATTCGATGGGCGACCGCGCGAGCATCTCGGCGCTCAAGCTGTCGGCGTCCATCGCGATACATTGGCTGCCCGACGGCGATCACGACCTTACACCCCGGCGCGCATCGGGGCGTCGGCACGACGAAAATCTCGCGGACGCCCTTGACGCGGCACGCGCCTTCCTCGCACGTTTGACCT
>CAYTDW010000588.1:0-2652 GCA_964436585.1 uncultured Halioglobus sp.
GCCTACAGCCGCCGCCCTGGTGGAGTCCGCCATGCGCCATGTGGCGATCCTGGAGAAATTCAACTACCCGGATTTCAAGGTCAGTGTGAAAGCATCGCAGGTGTTCATGGCGGTGGAGGCCTATCGCCTGCTGGCCCGTGAAATCGAGCAACCCCTGCACCTGGGAATCACCGAGGCGGGCGGCCTGCGTGGCGGCACGGTGAAATCCGCTGTGGGTCTGGGCATGCTGTTGATGGACGGCATCGGCGATACCATTCGCATCTCCCTGGCGGCCGACCCGGTGGAAGAGGTAAAGGTGGGCTTCGAGATTCTCAAGAGCCTGCAGCTGCGCGCCAACGGCATCAACTTTATCGCCTGCCCCAGTTGCTCGCGCCAGAACTTCGACGTGATCAGCACCATGAATATGCTGGAGCAGCGGTTGGAAGATATCCGCACGCCGATGGATGTGGCGGTTATCGGTTGTATCGTTAATGGCCCGGGGGAGGCCCGGGAAGCGGACGTCGGCCTGACCGGCGCCACGCCCAACAACCTGATCTATGTGGCGGGCGAACCCGATCACAAGGTCAGCAATAGCGACTTTATCGATCACCTGGAGCAGGTGATCCGGCAGCGGGCGGCAGTACTCGAGCAGCAGCGGGCCGCGCTGGACGAAAAGCTTATCCTGAAATCGTCCACCTGAGCGCACAGCGAGCACTGGAGAACGCGTGAGCAATATACAAGCTGTCCGTGGGATGAATGACATCCTGCCGGACGAGACCCCACACTGGCGCCTGCTTGAGCAGATGGCAAGCCGCTTGCTGGCCAGTTATGGCTACGGTGAGATTCGCCTGCCCCTCATCGAGAAAACCGAATTGTTCAGCCGCTCCATCGGCGAGATCACGGATATCGTCGAACGGGAAATGTACAGTTTTGATGACCGCAATGGCGACAGCCTGACCCTGCGTCCGGAGGGTACCGCAGGTTGCGTGCGGGCGGCGATTCAGCAGGGCATGCTCAGCGTCCCCCAGCGATTGTGGTATGCCGGCCCGATGTTCCGCTATGAGCGGCCGCAGAAGGGACGCCAGCGCCAGTTCCACCAGATCGGGGTGGAGGCCTTCGGTATCGCCACGCCGGACATGGAGGCCGAGCATATCCTGCTCTGCGCCCGCCTGTGGCGCCGGTTGGGGCTGGCTGACAGCGTGGAGTTGCAGCTCAATTCGCTCGGCAACAGCGGGGCGCGGCGGGCCTACCGGACTGCGCTGCTGGCTTACCTGGAAGCACACGTGGACGCCCTCGATGAGGACAGCCGGCGCCGGCTGCACACTAACCCGCTGCGCATTCTGGACAGCAAGGTTGAGCAAACCCGGCGCATCCTCGATGCTGCGCCGACCATGGCCGACTACCTTGACGACGAATCGCGCGGCGATTTCACCCGCCTGTGCGACTTGTTGCAGGCCGCCGGGCAGCCTTACGTGGTCAATACGCGGCTGGTGCGCGGCCTGGACTACTACAACAAGACCGTATACGAATGGGTGACCAACCGCCTGGGCGCCCAGGGCACCGTGTGTGGTGGCGGCCGCTATGACAACCTCGTGGAGCAGCTGGGCGGCAGGGCCACAGCGGCCGTGGGTTTCGCCATGGGGATGGAGCGGCTGGTGTTATTGATGCAGGAATTGCACACGGTCGACACCGCGGCCAGTGCCCAGGCCGATGTCTACATCGTAGCGGCCGGCGAGGCGGCGCAGCGACAGGCCCTGGCTGTGGTCGAGGGCGTGCGCGACAAGCTGCCGGAGCTGGCGATCGTGCAGCACACCGGCGGGGGCAGTTTCAAGAGTCAGCTGAAGCGGGCTGACAAGAGCGGTGCCCGGGTGGCGCTCATCTGGGGCGAGGACGAGGTCCTGGCGCAGTCGGTGACGGTGAAGTTCCTGCGCGACGGCGCCGCGCAGGGAGACAAAACAGGGCAACTCTGCGTGCCCATCGAGCAATTGGATGCAACGCTGCGGACAGCGTTTGCTGGTTATATCGGGCAAGAGGAATAGTCAGACGTGGAACCATATCGTACCGAAGATGAGCAGGTTGAAGCACTGCGCCGCTGGTGGCAGGAGAACGGGCGCTCCACCATCGTCGCGATCGTCCTCGCGCTGGGTGTGGGGTTTGGCTACCAGGGCTGGAAGGATTTCAGGGAAAACCAGGCGGATAACGCTTCCGATCTCTACCAGCGGATACTGCAGGCCCTCAGTGCGCCCGCACTGTCTGCGGAGCAGGAGAAAATAGCGGTGCAATTGGCCGAACAGCTCAAGGCGGACTACAGCAGCACGGCCTATGCCCAGTTCGCCGCACTGCAGCTGGCCCGGGTGGCGGTGGACCGCAACGACCTGACCGAGGCCCAGGCCCAGCTGCGCTGGGTGCTGGGCAAGGCTGACAAGGGCAGTGATATCGAGCGTATAGCGCAGCTGAGGCTCGCCCGCGTGCTGGGCGCCGGCGGCGAGGTCGACCAGGCCCTTGCGATTCTGGCCCAGGGTAAAGAGGGCCCCTACCAGGCCTCCTACGCGGTCGCCCGGGGCGATATTCTTTTGAACGCGGGTCGCGGCGACGAGGCGCGCGACGCCTACACCGCGGCGCTGGCCGCTGCAGACAGTAGCGGGATTGACCTCGTCACCGTGCGGCAGAAAT
>CAYTDW010000589.1:0-2648 GCA_964436585.1 uncultured Halioglobus sp.
ACCCGATCGAGAAACTGGTTCGCGACGTCCGCGCCGCGCTGATCGAGGACGGCGAGAACTACATGTTGACAGCGCGCCTGGGTTTTCTCTGTCAGCAGCTTTATGAAGATGGCTGGACCCGGAATTAAGCACCCGGTCACAGACGTTCACATCATTTGATTACCGGCCGTGTGACACGGCCTTCATATAAGAGAGGAGAAGCACAATGGCCAGGTACCCAGTTGTAGTTTACGGCGCCAGTGGTTACACCGGCATGCTCACGATGGACTGGTTGATCGACCAGAATATTCCATTTACCGCTGTCGCCCGCGATGCCAAGCGTGTCAAGGAAATGATGGCCCAGCGGGTGATGAACCTGGAGTCCGCGACCTATGAAATCATCGAGGCCGAACACACTGTCGAGGCGCTGACCGCAGCCTTCAAGGGCGCCAGGGTTGTGTGTAACACCGTCGGCCCATTCATCCAATTTGGCCTTGTTGGCGTCGAAGCCGCGCTCAAGGCCGGCTGCCACCACCTCGACACCACCGGTGAGCAGATGTACGTGCGCCAGGTGCGTGACCAGTTTGGCGAGCTCTTCCGCCAGGCCGGGTTGCTGGTTTCACCTTCCCTTTCCTATATGTACACCAATTCTGAAATCGCCGCCGAGTTGGCCCTGGAAACCCCCGGCATCGATGCCCTGGAAACCGCTGCCCTGTGTCGTGGCCCGCGCGAATCCGCCGGGGTCAGCATCGGTTCGGCCGCCTCGATCTTCCAGCTGTTCCGCAACGATCAGTGCTACCTGTGGGAAAACAAGCTGGTGCCGCACCCGGTTACCGCCAGCTTCAACATCGTCGATCCCAACTTCATCCAGCCGGTGTTCTCCCTGCCCTGGAGCGGTACCTCACTGCCGGTTTATTTCGAGCATGACAGCCGCGTGCGCAGCTGCATCTCCTCGGTCGGTTTCTATGACAACCAGGTGATGCCGATGGTGCACCAGCTATCGCAGAAGTGGGATGCCGAGTACAAGCACCTGCCCAAGGAGCAGCAGGACGAAGTGGTCAAGGGGCTGGTCGCCTCGACTACGCCGACCATGCCGCCGCGCGAGCGCGGCACCCTGCAGCGCAGCGTGGACGTCGCCATTGGTCGCGGCAACATGGCCGCCGTGCGCGCAACCGTCCACGGTGTCGCGCCCTATATCAGCACCGGCGCCCTGCAAACCGCGGCCGTGGTCAAGCTGCTCGATGGCGAAACCGCCAAAGTGGGCTTTGCCTCCGGTTCCAAGGCCTTTGGTCACCGCTACCTGTTGGGCTATTTGGAACAGCGTGGCCTGGCGCGTGCCAGCGTCAGCCAGCTGTAAGCGCGGCGCGAGGAGGTTACCGTGGCTCTTATCGACCTTTACGATCGTGGCTGGACGATCAACCCCAGCGGAGTGGCGTACATTCAGGGCGATCAGTCCTACAGTTTTGATGAGGTGGGGCAATTGTCCTGCCGTATCGCCAACCGACTGCTCGCCCTGGGCCTTGGCAGGGAAACCAAGGGTGCGATCTGGGCAGCCAATGACGTGAAGGCGTGGACCTGCACCTTGGCTCTGTGGCGCGCCAATATGACCTGGCTGCCGGTCAACGCGCGCAACTCGGCCCAGGACAATCACTACATCCTCGATTTCTTCGACTGTGAAGTGATGTTTTACCAGAGCGAGTTTGCCGAGGTGATCGCTGCGCTGCGGCCGAGCCTGCCGAAGATCCGCCACTGGATCTGCATCGACACCGAGGGCGCCGATGCGCCGTCGCTGGATACCTGGCTGGGTGATATCGACAGCACGCCCCCGCAGGTCGGCTACGCCATGGACGACGTGGTCATGCTGTCCCCGACCGGCGGCACCACCGGCAAGCCCAAGGGAGTGATGAACACCCACCGCAGCTGCAAGACCTTCGCGGCGCACTTCATGCTGGCCTGTCACTACGGCGCCGGTGAGCGCCCGGTCAACCTGGCGGCGGCGCCGATGACCCATACCGCGGGCCTGCTGTCCCTGCCCTGTACTGCCCAGGGCGGCACCGTGGTGGTGGTGGCCAAACCGGATCCGGCGCTGATATTTTCGGCGATAGCGGAACACGGGGTGACCGAGTTTTTCCTGCCGCCCACCGTGATCTACAAGTTGCTGGAAATACCGGGCGTCGAGAAAATTGACATGTCATCCGTGAAATACCTGATGTATGGCGCCGCGCCGATGTCGGTGGATAAACTCAAGAAGGCCATCGAGCTGTGGGGGCCGATCATGGCCGGCGGCTACGGCCAGACCGAGGCCCCGGCGAGCATCGCGAACCTGCCGCCTGACCACCATTTTGTCAACGGCGAGCTGGCTTCAGACGAACGCCTGTCCTCGGTTGGCCGGCCCAATCCCCTGATCCGCGTCGAGATCCTCAATGACGCCAACGCAATACTCCCCCGGGGCGAGACCGGCGAGATCTGTGTGCGCGGTGACCTGGTGATGAAGGGCTACTACAAGCAGCCGGATAAGACCGCGGAAACCATCATCGACGGCTGGCTGCACACCGGTGACGTCGGTCATATCGATACCGAGGGTTACCTGCACATCACCGATCGCAAGAAGGACATGATTATCTCCGGCGGCTTCAACGTCTATCCCAGTGAGGTGGAGCAGGTGATCT
>CAYTDW010000590.1:0-2638 GCA_964436585.1 uncultured Halioglobus sp.
GTGAGCACGTTCATGTTCAGCTGGGCCCGCTGGTAGGCATTGGACAGGATATCGCCCAGCAGCACCAGGGCGATGGATGGCGGGATGATCTGGCCCAGCGTTCCCGTGGCGCAGATGGTGCCCGCGGCCAGGGATGGACGGTAACCGGCGTTCAGCATGCTGGGCAGGGACAGCAGGCCCATGGTAACCACGGTGGCGCCGACGATTCCGGTGCTGGCGGCCAACAGCATGCCGACCACCACCACGGAAATACCCAGGCCGCCGCGCATGGTGCCGAACAGCTTCGCCATGCTGCCGAGCAACTCTTCCGCTACCCGGGATTTCTCCAGGATCACGCCCATGAGGATGAACAGCGGAACGGCGATCAGGGTGTCGTTGCCGATGGTGCCGAATATCCGCCCCGGGAGCGCGGCGAGAAAGCCTGCATCGAACTGTCCCGCTATTATGCCGGCGGCCGCAAAACCCAGCGCGGTCCCGGCGAGCGTGAAGGCAACCGGGTAGCCCAGCATCAGCAGCAGGCAGACTGCCAGGAACATATAGAGGGAGATGTACTCCATCAGGCTTCGCGCCCGGCAGCCAGAGATATGGCGCTGCGCAGGGTCTCTGCCAGGCCCTGCAGGAACAGGTTGAATGCCATCAGCGGAATGATGCTCTTCAGGAGGAAAACCGCGGGAATACCCCCGGGTTGGGATGATGTTTCGCGGATACTCCAGGATTCGCTGACATAGTTCCAGCTGGAAAAGCCGATGAAGGCGCACAGTGGCATCAGAAACACGATACCGCCGAGACTGTTTACCCAGGCCTGGGCGCGGGGGCTGAAATTGCGATAGAAAATATCCACCCGCACATGGGCGCCGCTTTTCAGGGCATAGGCCGTGCCCAGCATGAACAGGCTGCCGTGCATGTAGATGACGGCCTCCTGGCCCATCATCGAGCCGACATTGAAGCCGTAACGCATGACCACGATAACAGTGGTCAACAGCGCCATGGCGACGACGAGCCACGCGAGCAGGCGGCCGCTGTGTTCGGTGAACGTGTCTATGTAATGCACCAGGGCGCGCAGTACAGGCATGATGGTCAAGTCTTTTTGATTATTGAGCGGCAGAGTATCATAGCAAGCTGCCCTGCGAGAAACCCAATTCCGCCCACCTTACTGACACGGAACCAACGCGATGTTGACCGTCATTTCCCCGGCCAAGACTCTGGATTTCGAGACCCCGCCACGCACTCGCAGGGCAACCCGACCGCGCTTCCTCGAGCGCTCCGCGCAGCTGATGGAAGACGCGCGCACCCTCAGCCCCGGTGACATCCGCGAGCTGATGGGAGTGAGTGAAAAAATCGCCGCGTTAAACCATGAGCGCTTCCGGGACTGGCAGCCGCCGTTCAACCTGGACAACGCGCGTCAGGCGCTGTTCGCATTTCGGGGCGAGGTCTACCACGGGCTGGATGCCGACAGCCTCGATGCGGATCAGCTCGGCTACGCCCAGCAGCACCTGCGGATTCTTTCCGGGCTCTACGGCATCCTGCGCCCGCTGGATTTGATCCAGCCCTACCGCCTGGAGATGGGTTTGAAATTCGCCAACCGCGGCGGCGGCAACCTCTACGAGTTCTGGGGCGAATCGATCACTGATGAGCTCAACCGCGAGCTGAAGAAAGCGGGATCCGGCGTGCTGGTAAATCTCGCCTCCGGCGAATATTTCCAGGCCATCAGGCCGCGTGCGCTGAATGGCGGGATCATCACGCCCGTATTCAGGGATCTCAAGGACGGCAAGTACAGGATCATCAGCTTCTTCGCCAAGAAAGCGCGTGGCCGGATGGCCCGCTTTATCATCGACCGGCAGATCGAGGATCCCCGGGGACTGAAGCAGTTCAGGGCGGACGGCTATCGTTACAATGCGGCGGCCTCCGCGGACGGGGAGCTGGTATTCACTCGCGACTCGCCGCCCGCGGCAGCCTAGCGGGGCTGGAGGCAAGCGTGGCTTCATTACCCTTTTCCCAGGCCTGCGAAAACAACAAGGCGTTCATCCTGGAGGTATTGCTGCAGGCCTTCGCGGATCGGCGCGGGGTGCTGGAGATTGCCAGCGGTACCGGTCAGCACGCCTGCCACTTCGCCGCGAACATGCCGTGGTTGCGGTGGCAGCCCACGGAGCTGCCTGAAAACCTGCCCCTGCTGGCACCACGTTGTCGCGCTTACCCGGGCGTCAACCTGTTGCCGCCGCTGGCGCTGGATGTTCGCGAGCCAATCTGGCCAAGCGCAATTCCCGATGCGCTGTTCAGCGCCAACAGCCTGCACATCATGGCCTTTGCCGCGGTGGAGCGCTTTTTCGCCGCACTGGAAAGTCAGGCAGGTCCCGATGTGGTGCTGGCGATCTACGGCCCGTTTAACTACGGCGGCACGTATACCAGCGCCAGCAACGCCCGGTTTGACCAGTGGCTGGCACAGCAACATCCCGCCAGCGCGATTCGCGATTTCGAAGCGGTAGACCGGCTGGCAGCTGGCGCGGGCTTCGCATTGCAACAGGACCACGCAATGCCGGCGAACAACCGCCTGCTGGTATGGCGAAAACAGCCGCGTTAATCCTGGCTGCCGGGCTCTGTCAGGCAGCGCTCAGTCTTCATTTCCCGCCTCCCTGAACGG
>CAYTDW010000591.1:0-2609 GCA_964436585.1 uncultured Halioglobus sp.
TGGCGGTCGCCACCGCTGCCGGCCAGATCAATACCGTCCTGCTGTGCCGCTCCGACCGCATCGCCAAGTACAACCGCCTGCTGCGCATTGAGGCGGAGCTGGCGGGCCGGGCACCCTACCGGGGCCTGGCGGAATTCTCCCGCCGGGGCTGATCTTGCGCTGGTTGCTCGCAGTATTGCTGATCCTGCTGGTCGGGCTGCAGTATCGCCTGTGGATTGCGCAGGGCAGCCTCGCGGAGCGCCATCGCCTGCAGGGCCAGATCGAGGAGCAGACCCGTATTAACAGCCAGCTGCAGGAGCGCAACACCGCGCTGGAGCGCGAAGTGCTGGACCTGCAGACCGGAAACAAGGGCCTGGAGCAGCGCGCCCGGGAGCAGCTGGGCCTGATCCGCCAGGGCGAAACCTTTTACCGGTTTGTGGATAAACCCGCCGCCACGACAGCGACAGCCGCGCCGGTTGCCACCCCGGCACCGGCCGCACCGACGCCGGCTCCCTGATGGCGTCGGGGCGTTGTTGGGGCGTGGTGCCCGCGGCTGGCACCGGCAGCCGCATGGCGGCCGCCCTGCCCAAGCAATACCTGCGGATCGCCGGCACGACCCTGCTCGAGTACAGCCTGAACGCCCTGCTGCGCAGCGAGCAGATAGCGGGCGTCGTGGTGGCGCTGCACCCGGCGGACGAGCTGGCGGCGGGCTTGCCGGTATTCGCCGACCCGAGGGTGCGGCGCGTGGCCGGCGGCGCGCAGCGCAGCGATTCCGTGCTGGCGGCACTGGCGGCACTGCTGGCCCTGGGTGAGCCCTCGGACTGGGTGCTGGTGCACGACGCGGCCCGGCCGTGCCTGCCGCCGGGCGACCTCGACCGCCTGATCGAGCGGGTCGGCGGCAGCGGCATCGGCGCTATCCTGGCGGAGCCTATCGTCGATACCGTGAAGGAGGCGAGCGCCGCCGGCCTGGTGCTGCGCACCCTCGATCGCAGTCGCCTGTGGCGGGCGCAGACCCCGCAGATGTTTCGCCTGGGCGAATTGCACGCCGCCCTCGCCGGCGCCGGGGCGCAGGGGCGGGCGATTACCGACGAGGCGTCCGCCATGGAACTGGCAGGGCACCCGGTACAACTGGTGCCAGGTTCGCCCCGCAATATCAAAGTGACGCTGCCCGGGGATTTGCCGTTGGCGGCCTGGTACCTCGGCGACGGGGCAACGGCGTGACCTTGGCAGGAGAGCAGGGCAGCGATTTATGCGAATAGGTCATGGCTACGACGTGCATCGTTTCGGTGCGGGTGAGGCGATCATGCTGGGTGGCGTGCGCATTCCCCACCACCGGGGCCTGGAGGCGCACTCGGATGGGGATGTGCTGATTCACGCGATCTGCGACGCCCTGCTGGGCGCTATCGGCCAGGGCGATATCGGCCGGCATTTTCCGGATACGGATCCGGCCAACGCCGGTATCGACAGCCGCGTCCTGTTGCGCCGGGTGATGGCGCTGGTGCAGGCGGCGGGTTGGGAGCTGGCCAACCTGGACGCCACCCTGGTGGCCCAGGCCCCGCGCATGGCGCCCCACATCGACCGCATGCGGGCTAACCTCGCGGCCGACCTGGCGGCCGCGGTCGATCGGGTCAACGTGAAGGCCACCACCACTGAAAAGCTCGGCTTTACCGGCCGCGAAGAGGGAATTGCCGCCCACGCCGTGGTGCTGCTGCAAGCGGCCGGTCCGTGACCCCAGCGTGGCCCCGCGCCTGGGGGACTCCACCTGCCCGTGCCCTGATCCGTTGCCGCCCCGAGGACTTCCTGGTCAGCGAGGAACTGGGGTTCGAGCTGTCCGGTGAGGGCGAGCACGTGTTCCTGTACCTGCAGAAGCGCAATCTCAACAGCATGGAATTGCTGCAGCGGCTGGCGGCGCTGAGCGGTGTGCCGGAGCGGGATATCGGTGTCAGCGGGCTCAAGGATCGCAACGCGGTCACCCGCCAGTGGTTCAGTGTCGGCCTGGCGGGGAGGGAGGAACCCGACTGGACGGCGTTACAGGCCGGTGGCGATGTGCAGGTGCTGCAGCGCGGCCGGCACACGCGCAAGCTCAGGCGGGGTGTGCACCGCGCCAATCGCTTTCGCCTGCTGTTGCGCGACGTCAGCGGTGACCGCGCCGACCTCGAGCAGCGCTTGCAACAGGTGCGCGAACAGGGCGCGCCCAACTATTTTGGCGAGCAGCGTTTCGGTCGCGGCGGCGCGGGCCTCGAGCAGGCGCGACGCTGGGCGCTCACGGGCGGCCGCCGGCTCACCCGGGCCAGGCGCGGTCTGCACCTGTCGGCGCTGCGCGCCTTCCTGTTCAATACCGTGTTGGCTGAGCGGGTCGCGGCGGGTAGCTGGAACATCCCCTGCGAGGGTGATGTGTGCATGCTCCGGGGCAGCCGCAGCCTGTTCACCTGCGCACAGGTCGACGACGAATTGCGCTCTCGCGCCAGGCTGGGCGATGTTCACCCGGGCCTGCCCCTGTGGGGCAGGGGCGTAGCAGCGGCATCCCCCGCGCGGGCCCTGCAGCAGAGGGAGGCGCTGGCGGAACACACGCTGCTGTGCGACTTCCTGGAGCGGGAGGGGGTGGAGCTGTCCTGGCGCCCCGCCCGCCT
>CAYTDW010000592.1:0-2607 GCA_964436585.1 uncultured Halioglobus sp.
TGTCTCCCGCCTGAACGAGCTGGAATGGATCGACGGCCGCATCTGGGCCAACGTGTGGCTGACGGACCGCATCGTCATCATCGACCCGGCCAGCGGCAAAGTGGAAGGCAGTATCGACCTGCAGGGCCTGCTGCCCATCATGCAGCGCCCGGCGGGCATGAATCCCAGGGATGATGTCCTCAACGGGATCGCCCGCAATCCGGCCGACGGCGGTATCTGGGTCACCGGCAAGAACTGGCCCTTTTTGTACCGGATCGAACCGGTACCTGCGGTCGCGGCCACCCCGGCTGCGGCCAAATAGAGGACTCCTGATGAGTATTGGCAGCACTGAACTTCCCGCGGCACACCCGGCATTCGAGCCGATACGCCAGCAGACCATCGACTCGCTCAATATCACGGTGGAGCAGTACGAGCACAGGCAAACCGGGGCCGTGCACTACCACCTGGCGTCACCCAACAGTGAGAACGTGTTCCTGGTGGCCCTGCGCACTGTGCCGCAGGATTCCACCGGCGTCGCCCATATACTCGAACACACCGCCCTGTGCGGCAGCGAGCGCTACCCCGTGCGGGACCCGTTCTTTATGATGTTGCGGCGCTCCCTGAACACGTTCATGAATGCGTTCACCAGCTCGGACTGGACCGCCTACCCTTTCGCCAGCCAGAACCGCAAGGACTTTGACAACCTGCTGGATGTCTACCTGGACGCGGTTTTCTTCTCCCGGCTCGACCCGCTGGACTTCGCCCAGGAAGGGCACCGGGTGGAATTTGCCGAAGCCGGCAACCCCGGGAGCGACCTGGTGTTCAAAGGCGTCGTGTTCAACGAGATGAAGGGGGCCATGAGTTCCGTCAGCAGCGTGTTATGGAAAACCCTGTGCGAACACCTGTTCCCTACCAGCACCTACCACTACAACAGCGGCGGTGACCCCGAGCACATCCCGGACCTGAGTTACGCCCAGCTCAAGGCGTTTTACCAGAGCCACTATCACCCGACCAATGCGATCTTCATGACCTATGGCGACATTCCAGCGTCCCATCACCAGGCCGTGTTCGAAGACCGCGCCCTGCATCGTTTTACCAGGCAGGATCTGCGCATCCAGGTGCAGCCGGAAAAACGCCTGCAGGCACCCCTGCGCGTGTCCGGCCGTTACGCCTACGACGAGAACGGGCCCACCGACAAGAAGGCCCATATCGTGATCGGTTGGCTGCTCGGGGATAGCACCAACCTCGAGCAGTTGCTGGAAGCCCAGCTGCTGTCCAGCGTGTTGCTGGACAACAGCGCGTCGCCGCTGCAACAGGCGCTGGAAACCACCAAACTGGGCCAGTCGCCCTCGCCCCTGTGCGGCCTGGAGGACGGCATGCGGGAGCTGGTGTTCTGCTGCGGCATCGAAGGCAGCGAGGCCGGGAACGCGGACGCCCTGGAAGCGCTGGTGCTGGCTATCCTCGAGCGCGTGGCCACCGAGGGTGTCAGCCATGACCGCATGGAGGCGGTGCTGCACCAGCTGGAATTGCACCAGCGCGAAATCAGCGGTGATGGCTACCCCTATGGCCTGCAGCTGATCCTGCAGGCACTGGGTTGCGCCACCCACTACAGCGATCCCATCGCGGTACTGAACCTGGAGCCCGTGATTGCGCAGTTGCGCGCGCGCATCGAGGACCCTCTGTACATCCGCCAGCTGGCCAGGCGCCTGCTGCTGGACAATCCGCACCGGGTGACCCTGGTGCTGACCGCTGATACGCAGCTGTCCGCACAACGCAGCGCTGCCGAGGCTGCCCGCCTTGCCGCCATCAAGGATTCCATGGATGAGCGGGCCCGCGCGGAGGTACTCAGGCTGGCAGAGGATCTGGCCCGCCGCCAGCAGCGAATCGATGATGCAGACATCCTGCCGAAGGTTGAACTGAGTGATGTTCCCGCAAGCCTGCCGGACCTCGCCTTCGAGCAGAGCAGCCCCGCGGGTGTGCCACGGGCCATCCCGGTTACCACCTACGGCCGGGGCACCAACGGCCTGGTCTATCAGCAGGTGGTGATGTCGTTGCCGAAGCTTGCGCCAGCGCAGCTGCAGGCCCTGCCGCTGTACACCCACATCCTGACCGAGCTGGGCCTGGGAGCAAGCGACTACCTGGGAGCACAGCATCGCCAGTCCGCCACCGTGGGCTCTATCCATGCCTACTCCTCGATGCGCGGCGCGGTGGATGACGAGCAGGCCGTGAGCGCCCGCATCGTGCTCTCGTCCAAGGCGCTAGTGCGCAATGCGCAGGAGCAGGCCAGGCTGATGCGCGACACCCTGGAGACAGTGCGCCTGGATGAATACGACCGCATGCGCGAGCTGGTCAGCCAGCAGCGGGCCCGGCGCGAGCAATCCATCACCGGCAACGGCCACGGCCTGGCGATGGCCGCAGCCTGCGCCGGGATGAGTCCGCTGGCCCGCCTCAATCACGAGCTCTCCGGGCTGGCGGGTATCCGCAGCCTGCGGGCGCTGGACGACAGCCTGCGCGACGAGCGGGCCCTGGCCGGCTTCGCGGCAACTCTGGACGGCCTGCACCGGCAGGTCGCGGCCATGCCCCGCCAGCTGTTGGTGATTGCGGAAGATCACAGGACGGCGGAAGTCG
>CAYTDW010000593.1:0-2604 GCA_964436585.1 uncultured Halioglobus sp.
AGCGGATGGCGCCGGCGGCGATGCGGCCAGAGGGCTGCGGCAGCAGCCGCATGATGGACAGCGCGGTGACGCTCTTGCCGCAGCCGGATTCGCCCACGATACCCAGCGTGGCGCCGGCCTCGACACTGAAGCTCACCGCGTCGACCGCCCGCACCAGGCCGTCGTCGGTGGCGAATTCGGTGACCAGGCCGTCCACTTCCAGTAGTGCCATCGGCGTGCTACTGCTCCCACTGGTCGTAAACGGTGATGGCGGGGTCGAAGGTCTTGCCCGTGCGTCTCGCCTCCAGGGTCTCTTCTTTCATCTCGGTATCGATCCAGTGGACAAACAGTTCACCCGGCCCGTCCGAGTGCTTGTAGGAAAGGCTTTCGGGATAGCGGACCCAGCGCCAGTTGGCGAAGCGGAAGAAGTCCTGGTAGAAGCCCGGTATGAACGACGCATGATCGTGGTGCAGCTGAATCATCTGATGTGACAGCGCGATCATCTCATCCCTGTCAGAGGAGGCCTTGTAACGGTCGATCAGCCTGTCCATTTCCAGCACGGCGAAGCTTTCCAGGTTGTTGGTCTGGGTCTTGATCTTGCGCGCCGGGTTGACGCTGCCGTCCTCGAGAAAGGCGCGGTCCCAGGCATTGTCGGAATGATAGTTTTCCCAGAAGCGCGGATACTGTTCAAGAAAGGTGCCGAAAGCCATGAAAGTGATGTCATGCTGCTTTTCCCGCGCTTTCTTGAAGCCAACCGTGCTGTCGAGAATCTCCAGGCGCAGATCGAGGCCCGCCTTGGCCGCCTCCTCCCGCAGGATGGTCAGTACGTCGCGCATGGCCTCGTAGCCGGTGGAGAGGCTGAACGAGAGCTTCTGCCCTGCCTCGTTAACCAGGATGCCGTCCGCCCCGCGGCGGCTGAAGCCCGCCTTGGCGAAATACTCCTGCGCCCTGGCAATATCGAACTCCCGCGCCTTCAGGGTGGGGTGAGAGTATTCACCGTAGCCGTCATTGGCAGTGTTCAGGCGCTTGTTGTCCCCGCGGAAGAACTTCTCGATCACCAGGTCCCAGTTGATGGCGTGGTTGATGCCGATGCGGATATCGCGGTTATCCAGCAGCGGTTGTGCAGTGTTGATCCAGAGACCGAAGGGCGGCCGCGGCCGCTGGTTGTGAAAGGTATTCTTGTGGATATAGCCCGCCTGCACCTCGGGGTCGGAATCCGGCAGCTTTTCATACCAGTATTCCGCCAGGTTCAGCCCAAACTGGTCGATGTCGCCGCGCTTGAAGGCCTCGAACATTTTCGGGACGTCACGGATCACGCTGAACTGGATACGGTCGGGGTTGAAACGGTAGCGCCAGTGCTTTTTGTCATTGGCCCACCAGTCCTTGTTTCGGGTGAGGGCGATAGAGCGGCCCTTGCGGATATCCTCGTCGCGAATCACGTAGGGGCCGGTGGTGGGCGCAAATTTCCATTGGTAGCGTTCGGCAAAGTCGTCGCCCAGGTCATGGTAGAAGTGGCGGGCTATCGGCCGCAGCAGCAGGGCGCGCTCGTCCATGTCGGGTTTGCGCTCTGCCATGGTGATGGCAATGGTGTGGTCGTCGTAGCGGGTGATATTGGTGTAGGTGGTACTGTAGAAATTGTTGTACCAGGGATCCATGATGTAGGGCGAGCGATAGAACCAGAACATGAACTGGTAATCATCGGCCGTAATGGGCTGGCCATCAGACCAGGTCGCGGCCGGGTCGAGCTTGATATACACGGTCTGCGTGTCCCAGTCGACCGCCCAGGCCTCGGCAAGCCCGGGATACAACTCCAAAGTGTCCGGGTGTTGGCCGGCGATGTTCATGCCCACGTCATCCTGCAGATAGGTGCGGAAGCCGTCGTTGGAATCGGGACCAACCGTGCGCAGTGTCCGCGGGAAATCCTGCAGTGCGCTGTACTGGGTGCCACCTTTTTTTGCCTTCGGCGAGCCGATTTCGGGGAGATGGTCGTTGCTGGTCCAGACCAGGTCGGGGGGCAGGTCCGCGAGGGTCTTGAAGCCGAAGAAGTCGGGGTTGGCGGCATAGTATGCCTCTACTTCGGCATCGATGCCGGCCGTCGCGGCCGCCGCTGCCGTCTCTGTTTCCTGCTTGTCACCGTCTGCCCCGCCGCAGCCTCCCAGCAGGAGTACAAAGCAGGCGAACAATAGATTGGACAGAGTTCTTTTCATGGTGAAGATTCCGGTGGGCGAAGCGTTAGCGGTAAACAGAGAATGTTTTTGGATCGAATGATTCCCGGATGGCTTCACCAATAAAAGTGACCAGCGTGAGCAGTGCCACCAGGGTGCCGAAGGCGGAAATGACTATCCAGGGTGCCGTGCGCAGGTTGGCGGTGCCCTGCTTCAACAGCTCGCCCAGGCTCGGTGTGGGGGCCGGCAGGCCAAAACCGAGGAAATCCAGCGCGGTGATGGCGGAAATTGCGGCGACGACGGTGAATGGCATGAAGGTCACCAGGGTCGACAGCACATTGGGCATGATGTGGCGGAAGATGATGCGCGCGTTGGAGGCGCCGATGACGCGGGCCGACGCAATGTAGTCGCGCGACTTCTCCTTGTAGGTCTCCGTGCGCATGTAGTAGGTCATGCCGGT
>CAYTDW010000594.1:0-2604 GCA_964436585.1 uncultured Halioglobus sp.
CCCGCCAGCTCGCCATTGACCAGCTCGAACAGCTGCTTCTTCGCCTCCCCCCAGCCAATGCCGTTCTCGAACTCGCGCCGCATCCGCGCGGTCTCATCCGGCGAGGCGAAAGCGGCCCACACCTGGAACACCGTCGAATCATCGGGGTCCTTGGGCTCTCCCGGCTGCAGCAGGTTGGTCTTGATCCTGTTGATGCCCTTGCGCAACTGCTGCTCGCCTTCAAACAGGGGAATCGTGTTGTTGTAGCTCTTGCTCATTTTGCGCCCGTCGAGGCCCTGCAGCACAGCGACGTTGTCATCCACTACCGCCTCGGGCAGGGTGAACACCTGGGCGAAATTGTGGTTGAAGCGCTGGGCGATATCGCGCGCCATCTCCACGTGCTGGACCTGGTCCCGGCCCACCGGAATGTGACTGGCGTTGAACATCAGGATATCCGCCGCCATCAGCACCGGGTAACTGAACAGGCCCATGGTGATCCCGAAATCCGGATCCTCCCCGGCCTCCTCGTTGGCCTGCACTGCGGCCTTGTAGGCGTGGGCCCTGTTCATCAGGCCTTTGGCCGCGTTGCAACACAGTATCCAGGTCAGCTCGGGGATTTCAGGAATATCGGACTGCCGATAAAACAGGGCCCGCTCCGTATCCAGCCCCAGTGCCAGCCAGGTGGCGGCGATTTCCTTGCTGGAGCGGCGCACCACCTCCGGCGCCTGGCACTTGATCAGCGCGTGGTAGTCCGCGAGGAAGAAGAAGGACTCCTTCGATATATCCCGGGAAGCCTCAATAGCGGGGCGTATCGCCCCCACATAGTTGCCCAGGTGGGGGGTGCCCGATGGGGTAATTCCGGTGAGAACGCGCTGCCTGCCCATGCAAAACCGCCTGCTGCAAAAAGCGCACAATGATACTGGGATTGGCCGGCAGTGGCTATCCCGATTCCCCGGCGGCCAGTGGTCCCCGGTGGTCGTAGAAATGCCGCAGTACCCGGCACAGGTCCCAGGCGTCCCGGGTGCCGGCGGTCTCCCTGATCGAGTGCATGCCGAATGTGGGTACGCCTACATCGATGGTGCGCACACCGGTTGTACCGGCGGTGATCGGGCCTATGGTGCTGCCGCAGGCCATATCATTGCGCACCACAAAAACCTGTACCGGCACCTCCTGGGACGCCGCAAGCATACGGAAAAAGCCTGTGGTTTCGCTGTTGGAAGCGTAGCGCTGGCTGGCGTTTATCTTGATAACCGGGCCCCGGTTCAGCAACGGCCCATGGTTGTCGTCGTGGCGATCGGAATAATTGGGGTGAATGGCGTGGGCATTGTCCGCGGAAATCATCAACGAACGTTCGATGAGTTCCGCGTAGCCGTGCTGGCCACCCGCCAGGCGCTGCAAGAGCGAGGACAACATGGGGCCCTGGGCACCGGCGGCGGACAGGCTGCCCACTTCCTCGTGGTCATTGCACACCAGCAGGCCGCTGGCGCTACCATCAGACTGCAGCAGGGCCTGCAGCCCGACAAAGCAGCTGAGCAGGTTGTCCAGCCGCGCGGCGGCGATGAACTCGCGTTGCAGGCCGATAATCGCCGGCGCCTGGGTGTCATAAAACGCCAGCTCGAAATCCAGTACCTGCTGCACCCTGCAGTCCGGGTGCTCTTCCAGCAGCCGCGCCTTGAGCAGCGCGCGAAAGTCGGCGGGGTCCTCGCCTGACTGCTGGAAGAGTATCGGCAGCACATCGGTCTGGGCGTTCACGCTGCGACTCTCGTTGGCGGTGCGGTCAAGGTGTATGGCCAGGCTGGGAATAATCGCCAGCGGTGCCCGGTAGTCGATCAGTGCGGTGCGCAGCCGGGCGTCATCGCACTGGAAGCTCACCCGCCCGGCGAGAGAGAGGTCGCGGTCAAACCACGGGTTGAGCAGGACGCCGCCATAAACCTGCACCCCCAGCTGGAAGTAGCCGTTGCGCAGCTTTTCCGGCGCGGGCTTGACCATCAGGCAGGGGCTGTCGGTGTGGGCCCCGACCATGCGCAAGCCCTCTTGCGGGGGCGATTCGCTGCCGCAGACAAAGGCGATGATGGAGCTGCCGTTGCGGGTCAAAAAATAGCGCCCCGGCTGCAGCTCGCGCACGCATTCTTCATTCAACCGGGTAAAACCACCTTCCTCCAGCCGGCGGGACAGTTCCGCCACGGCGTGAAATGGCGTAGTGGCGCGGCTGATGAAGTCGCACAACTGTCGATTGAATTCTTCCTGGTTCATGGTGTCTCCGTCGAGTGGGCGTTGCAATTTCAGGCGAGCCAGATGGCGTACAGGACGGCCGCCAGCAGTACCCGGTAGTACACGAAGGGCATCATGCCGATACGGTCGAGCAGGCGCAGAAACAGGGCGATGCAGCCGTACGCGGTAAGCCCCGATACCACCGCGCCCAGACCCAGCAGCTGCCAGTCCACGTCCAGGCCGGAACTGACCAGATCCCAGGTCTTCAGGCAGCCCGCCCCAGCGATGACCGGAATCGACAGGAGGAAGGAGAAGCGCGCGGCGGCCTGGCGGTCCATACCGAGCAGCAGGGCGGCGGTGATGGTGATGCCGGAGCGCGACACGCCTGGAATGGGTGCAACCGCCTGCGCCAGT
>CAYTDW010000595.1:0-2596 GCA_964436585.1 uncultured Halioglobus sp.
TATGCGAAGAAGCGCGATCACCGGCTCCACCCCGAGCACTTCAGCCCCGGCAGGTTCGGCGCCCCCATCCTGCACCAGGCCCTGGCGAGCTTCGAGTGCGAATTGCACGCCACCCATGATGGCGGCGATCACCTGATCATCGTCGGCAGGGTCAGGGCCATGCAAACCCGGACGGAGGGCGAGCCACTGCTGTTTTTCTGCGGCGGCTACCGCCAGCTGGCCTGAGCATGCTCGCGACGAATGACCCAAGGCTTTATACTGGCCTCACTCAAGTGATCACCGGCATTCGATGAAATTCTGCACCAGTTGCGGTAACTCCGTCATTCTACAGATTCCCGCGGGAGATGACCGGGAGCGCTTCGTCTGCACCTCCTGCGAGCGCATCCACTACATCAATCCGCGCATCATCGTCGGCTGCGTGCCTGCCTACGAGGGCAGGGTGCTGCTGTGCAAGCGCGCCATAGAGCCGCGCAGGAATTACTGGACATTGCCGGCCGGTTTCATGGAGAACGGCGAGACCACGCCGGAGGGCGCCGCCCGGGAGACCTGGGAGGAAGCCCGTGGGCGGGTCAGCAACCTGGAGTTGTACCGGGTGTTTGACGTGCCGTCCATCAGCCAGGTCTATATGTTTTACCGCTGCGACCTGGATGACGGCAGCTTCGGCGTCGGCCCTGAGAGCGTGGAGTCGGCGCTGTACAGCCAGGACGAAATCCCCTGGGACCAGATCGCCTTCCCGGTGGTCTACGAGACCCTGCAGCAGTATTTCATCGATGTGGAAAGAGCGCATTTCCCGGTGCGGGTCTCTACCGTGGAGCGCAGGCCGCGGCGGCCCTGAGCCGCTTAACTTTACCCAGGCAAGGAGCACTATCATGGCATTTCCCAAGGTCGGCAATATGGCGCCGGCATTTACGCTTCTCAACCAGGACGGCAGCAAGGTCAGTCTCAGCCAGTTCAAGGGCAAGCAGAACGTGGTGCTGTATTTCTACCCCAGAGCGATGACACCGGGCTGTACCGTGCAGGCCTGCGGTATACGCGACAGCCGAAAAGCCTTCGCGGGGCTCGATACCGTGGTACTGGGCGTGAGCCCGGATCCCGTGGCGAAGCTTGGCAAGTTTATTGAGAAGGAGGGTTTGAATTTCACCCTGCTCGCTGACGAGGACCACGCGGTTGCCGAGAAATACGGCGCCTGGGGCCTCAAGAAGTTCATGGGTCGGGAATCCATGGGCGTACTGCGCAGCACGTTCATTATCGGCAAGGATGGCCGCCTCAAGCACGTAATGCCCAAGGTGAACACCAAGACCCACCACGACGACGTCATCACCGTGTTGAAGGATCTGGGTCTCTAGGTGCCGGCTGCCCCCTTGTCGGCCCCACAGTACCTGTTCGACGATGTGCCGGCGCCTGGCGAACTGCGCCAGATCGTACCGGGTGTGCAGTGGCTGCGCATGCCGCTGCCCATGGTCCTGGACCACATCAACCTCTACCTGCTGGAAGACGAGGACGGCTGGTGGCTGATCGATACCGGCATCGCGGTCGGCCAGACCCAGGCCCTGTGGGAGCAGGTGTTTGCCACCGGTCTGGGCGACAAGCCGGTCAAGGCGGTGCTGTCCACTCACTACCACCCCGATCATATCGGTATGGCCGGCTGGCTCTGCGAACGCTGGCAGGTGCCGTTTTACATGACCCAGGCTGAGTACCTCAGCGGGCTTGCCTTCAGCCGGATGCAGCAGGAGGATTTCGGCTGGAGCAGCGCGCTGTTCCTGCAGCAGGCGGGGTATGACGCCGAGCAGGTAGAGCGTTCGCGCAAGCGCTTCAGCGGCTTCGGCGCCTATATCAAGCCGATGCCCACGGCCTATCGCCGGCTGGTGGATGGCATGAGCCTGGTCATCAATGGCCAGCGCTGGCGGGTGGTGGTGGGGCGGGGGCATTGCCCGGAGCACGCCTGCCTCTACAGCGAGACCCTGAATATCCTCATCTCGGGGGACCAGGTGATCCCGAAGATCACCTCCAATGTCAGCGTGATGGGGGGCGAGCCGGAGGCCAACCCGCTCAAGGAGTGGCTGGCCTCCCACGATCGGTTCCTCGATATCCTGCCGGCGGACGCACTGGTGCTGCCGGCACACAACGCCCCGTTTCACGGCCTGCATGCACGCCTGCGTCGCCTGATCGAGCACCACGAGGAGCATCTGCTGGCGCTGGAGGAAGCCTGCCTCGAAGCGGCGCCCACGGCGCTGGAATTGCTGCCGGTGCTGTTCAAGCGCAGCCTGGACGAGAACCAGCTCAGCCTCGCGCTGGGGGAGTGCATCGCCCACCTCAACTACCTGCACCAGCGCGGCCAGCTCGACCGGGAGCTCAACGACAGGGGCCAGCACATCTACCGTTCAATTGACGACACTCTGCACCTGCGCCTGCGCCGCCATCGCAGCGAGCTCGAGGACCAGCCAGTTTTGCAGGTTTAAATATTCTTTAATATCAAACAGATAAGTAAATTATATAATTTAACTTATCAAGCAATTTTGGCACCCACAAAAGGAGTCAGCCATGCTGTCCCAGCAGGAACTGTCAGATCGTTTTGAAATCCAGGACCTGGTCTATC
>CAYTDW010000596.1:0-2594 GCA_964436585.1 uncultured Halioglobus sp.
TGTATCGCACCAGCGGCAATTGCCCCGCTTCGTCGCGGGCTCTCTCGGGGGCCTGGCCCTGAGCTACCTGCTGCTGGCGCTGATGCGGGATTGGCTCGGCGCCCCCAACTGGCTGTCCCTGGCGGTAGCGGTGGGGCTGGTGCCGGTGTATGCCTTTGTGCTCAACAAGTTGTGGGTGTTTCGGGCGACCGCGCCCTAGGCGACGAGAAAAAGGCCAGGGCCGGCGCAGCCGGCAAGGTGCTTTAGCGGGATTATATTCAGAGTCTGTCGTGGTTCCTGGCAAACACCTCGGCGTAGCGCTCGATCCATTCCATCGCGGCCTCGTCGTAGCTCAATGCCCGGCCCTGTTCGCGCAATACCTGGTCCCGGTAGCGCCGGATACGGTCGCACTGGGCCTGCATCCGTTGCTGGAAGGGGTCACCAGCTATATCCCTGCGAGTTTCTTCCACGCTGTGTGCCGATAAATCCTTCGCTTCCAGGCTTTGCACCACGCCACCCGTTGAAAATCCCTATGCCGCCCAGTTAATAGCAGCATCGGAAGCGCAATACAGCCACCCGCAGAGTGATCTGTGAATAAGTGCACAGAAAATCCCCTGTCCTGGGCCATTGCACCTGCTGCGCGCCAACAGGTAGCGGGATCTGCGCAATATCGCGCTCCGGTAAAAATCACAGGCCACGGGGAGCACATTCCCTGCTACCATCGCGCGCCATTACGGGGGGCACTGGATAAGCTGAGGGCTACACCATGTTGAATGCAATACTACTCTGTCTTGCGGTGCTGGCATTTCTGGCTATCGTGCTGGAAGACGTGATCCACCTTAACAAGGCGAAGTCGACCCTCTTCCTGGGGACGCTGTGCTGGATCCTGCTGTTCACCCTGGGCCCCGACCACCAGGAGGTGAAACACGCGTTCTCCGAGAATATCCTCGACATTGCCTCACTGTGGCTGTTCCTGTTTGCCGCGATGACCTTCGTGGCCTATCTCAACCAGCATGGCATGGTGGAGGCCCTGGTCTACCGGGTACTGCCCTCGAATATGCCGCAGAAGGCCCTGCTGCCCTTTGTGGCGATATTCTGCTTCGTCTTTTCCTCCTTCTGCGACAATATCACGACCACCCTGGTCACGGCCGCGCTCATACAGTCGCTGCGACTGCCCGCCAGAAGCAACATCAAGCTGGCAGTTCTGGCGGTATTTTCCATCAACTCGGGCGGCGCCGCCCTGATCACCGGAGACGTGACCACCCTGATGATTTTCACCGCCGGCAAGGTGGGCATCGGCGATCTGTTCGCGCTTATCGCTCCCGGGCTGATTGCCTGTCTGCTTTTAGCCGCCATGCTGCTGCCGGGCTTTGAGGGACAGCTGAAAATGGAGCGGGCCACAACCACCGCCTCCAACTTCGATATCTGCGTGGCGGTGATTTTCATCGCCACGATCATCCTTACCCTGGTGGTAAACCTGATCGTGCCAGTTCCGCCGCTGCTGGTTTTCATTTTCGGCCTTTCACTCGTATTCATCCTGGCGAAGTTCATGAACCGCGAGGACTCGGAGCAACCGATCATCGATTACATCCGCAAGATCGAGTTCGACACCCTGTTGTTCTTCCTGGGCATTCTCCTGGTGGTCGGCATGCTGAAGGAAGTAGGGGCCCTGAGCTACATCACAGATCTCTACCATGCGTTCTCGCCGCCCATAGCCAATTTCCTGATCGGGTGCGTCTCCGCAGTCATCGATAACGTGCCCCTGACCGCCGCGGTGCTCAAATCGGACCTGGATATGTCGCTGACGGAATGGCTTGGTTTCACCTACAGCGTGGGCGTGGGCGGCTCCCTGCTGGCCATCGGCTCCGCCGCAGGCGTACTGATGATGAGCAAAATAGAAGGGTTGGGTTTTATCAGTTACCTGCGTTACACCCCGCACCTGGCGGTGGCATTTCTGGCAGGTTACGGCATGATCCTGATGGTGTGACAGCCTACCCGGGGTCGGACAATTCCTTGCGACTTACCCGGCAGGTGACGAATTCCGCGCGCTCGGTTTTCACTTTTTCACCAGTGCGCCGGACCGCCACTTTTACGCTGGCACCACTGCCGGTGCGGCGCATGCTGACCAGTTTGACCTGCTGCCCTGCGCCGTAGCGCTGACTGACCTGTTGTTTGCACTGCTCGAGGTATTGTTCATCGAGTTGCGCCGCATGGGACACAGCGGCAGATGTGCTTAAAGCGATGACCAGTAGACACGGAACAACTGATTTCATGATTGCATCCTGTCGATGGTTGTTGCGAGTCCGCTACCTGTTTGCCCGTCACTCATTACTTTATCACGAGCGCAGTGTTGTGGGCGCAGCCGTCCGGCTCGCGCTTGAGCGCGCCCGATGTAACTGCTAACGTACCGAGACAATAACAGCGTCCGGAGAACCAACCGTGAAGATCAGGCTCGCCCTCGCCACCGTTCTCAGTTGCGCCTGGCTCTGACGCAGGCATCGGTGCGAACTGGGAACGAGGTAAAAATATGACCGAGAAAATAGGCTTCGCCTCCGTCCGGCCCATCCAGAGCCTCAACCTGCTGTCCCAGCGCGAGATGGCGAGCCTGGCCTCGG
>CAYTDW010000597.1:0-2593 GCA_964436585.1 uncultured Halioglobus sp.
GTATGGATGCGCCCGCCGACCGGGGCGGCCTGGGTTTGCCCATGGTGGACCAGGTGGCGGCCTGGGAAATGCTGGGGCGGGTCACCAACGCCCTGTGCTGGTGCTTCCCGGAAGCCCAGTCCTGGATGTACGAAGCCTGTGCCGACAGCCAGTACCAGCTCGAAACCTATATCCAGCCCCTGCTGGCGGGCAAGCGCCGCGAGGCCTACGCCATTACCGAGGCCGAGTCCGGGTCCCACGAGGTGGTCAACACCAGCGCCCGACCGACCGCCGGCGGCTACCTGCTCAACGGAGAGAAATGGTTTGTCACCTCCGGCAACCTGGCGGACTTCCTGTTTGTGCAGGCAAAGGTGGCCGCTGCCGACAGCGCGGCCGCCGGCGATACCCTGTTTATCGTCGACCTGGACAGCCCGGGTATAGAAATAGTGGAAAACCCCCTGTTCTCCCACACCTTTGCCTCACACCACCCGACCTACCGCTTTACCGACGTGGTGGTACCGGAGCGCAATCGCATCGGCGGCGGGCGTTCCGGCATGGACTACAGCCGCGCCTGGTTCCGCCATGAGCGTATGACCATTGCGGCGCGGATGCTGGGCGCGGCCACCCGGATGATCGAGGAGGCCACCGCCTGGGCCAGCCAGCGGCAGATCCTCGAGGAAAAGCTGATCGACAAGCAGGCGGTGCAATTCATGCTGGCGGACTGCTGCACTGAACTGTGGGCGGCGCGCCTGATGGTATACGAGGCGGCCCGGGCCCATGACCGGGGCGGCGTGGAGCCCAGGTCGCTCCACGTTCGCTGCTCCATGGCGAAGTTGTACGCCACCGAAATGGCCAACCGGGTGGCCGATCGCTGCCTGCAGATCTGGGGCGGGCGGGGCTACCGGCGCGACAATGCGGTGGAGCGATTCTTCCGCGAAGTGCGGGTGGACCGCATCTGGGAGGGCAGCAGCGAAATCCAGCGGATGATCATCGCCGGCGCCCTCGCCCGGCGTGGCCTGGACGCCATGTGATGGCGTCAGCTGCGCGGGCACCACGGCGGCAGGCGTGGGTAATCCTGCTGCTGGCGGGCGTTGTCCTGGCGGGCGCCCGCATCGCAGCCGCTGCGCCGGAACCCCTCCTCAATATCTACAACTGGTCCGACTATATCGATCCGCAACTGGTAAAAGAGTTCGAGCGCGAATTCGACATCAAGGTCAATTACGATATCTACGATTCCAGCGAGATCGTCGACACCAAACTGCTGACCGGCCGCTCCGGCTACGATATCGTGGTCCACGCCACCTCATTTTCACAACGCCTGATTCCCATCGGGGTCTACGAGCGCGTCGACTACGCGCGTCTCAAAAACTGGCATCACATGGATCCCGACCTGCTGGCAAGGATACGCGGGCACTTCGGTGACGATATCGCCGGGGTCCCCTATATGTGGGGTACCACGGGGTTTGCCTATAACCGCGAGATGGTGCTCGAGCGCATGCCGGACGCGCCGCTGGACAGCGCTGCCATGTTGTTCGACCCGGCAGTCGTATCGCGCTTTGCCGACTGCGGCGTCAGCCTGCTGGACGATCCGACCTCGGTTATTCCCATGGCCATGCTGTACCTTGGTTACCCCGCAAACTCGGTGGAGCCGCAACACCTGGAGAAAGTGGAACAACTGCTCAAGAGTGTCAGGCCCTATATCAAGTATTTCAGCTCCACCAAGATGTTGCTGGACCTGCCCAGCAGGGAAGTCTGCGTCGCCATGGCCTGGTCCGGGGATTACGCGGTGGCCAGCGGCCGCGCGGCGGAAGCCGGCGTCGAGATTGACCTGGGCTATACCATTCCGCGGGAGGGCGCCGTCGACTGGTACGACAATATGTATATTCCGGCGGACGCGCCGCACCCGGAGAACGCCTACCTGTTCCTCGATTTCATGCTGCGCCCGGAGGTCATCGCCCGGGCCAGTAACTATATCGGCTACGCCAACGCCAATCGCAGCGCCACGGCGCTGGTAGACCCTGCGATCACAGGCGACCCCGTTATTTACCCCGATCCGGCAACAATGGAGCGCCTGGAGCCCTCGGTGATCCTGTCGCCCAAACTGGAGCGGCGCCGCTCCCGGGCCTGGACCAAAATCAAGACGGGGCTATGACATGAAGAGATACGGCGGATGACCCAGGCCAGAGTCGCAAGGAACGGCAGCCCCGCCAGTGGCTCCCCGAGCGCGCCCTGGAAGGATTCTTCGCAGGAACCTTTTATCGAGCTGCAGTCCCTGAGCAAGCACTTTGGCGATTTCGCCGCAGTGAATGACGTCAGCCTGAAAATCTACCGGGGCGAGCTGTTCACGATCCTGGGCGGCTCCGGCTGTGGCAAATCCACCCTGCTGCGCATGCTTGCGGGATTTGAACAGCCGTCCGCCGGGCGCATCCTGATCGATGGCGTGGATATCACGCGCTCACCGCCCTACGAGCGCCCGGTGAATATGATGTTCCAGTCCTACGCGGTGTTTCCGCACATGACGGTCGAGCAGAACATCGCCTACGGCCTGAAAAAGGAAAAGTTGCCGCGCGGCGAGATCGCGCAACGGGTGGAGGAAATGCTGCAGCTGGTGCAG